>JBEKLK010000447.1:0-2547 GCA_050010235.1 Rhizomicrobium sp. | reverse complement strand
ACGTGCCTGTCGCTCCGGGTACATCCAACGTGGAAAACTCGCCGCCGCTGTAAAGGAAGCCGTGGCGGATCCCATTGTTGTCGGTGTATCCGCCGACGATCTGGCCCGCATTGTTGATCCCGCCAGCATAGGAGGAGACGACATTGGGGAAGTCCTTGGTGAAGAACGAACCGTTACTCAACAGAAATCCGTGCGAAATGTTATTGTCGTCGTAGTATTGGCCCACCACTTGACCTAGGTCATTCACATCCTGGGGGACGGTTGCGGCAGCGCCGGGATAGTTTAGGGTGAGAAAACTGCCTCCGGTGTGAATGAAGCCCTGAGTAGCGCCGGACGAGTCCATATAATCGCCCACCAAAACCTGAGCATTATTACGGTCCATTCCATTAACCGAGGTGTAGCTCGCATCGGGGAAATTCACCGCCACATATTGCTGGGCGAAAAGTGGCGGAGCAGTGAGTACTCCGGCCACCAGGAGCAATAGCGACTTGAGAGAAAGTCGGATACGAGACATGAGAAACCTCCGCAAGAAAACGGTTCAGACCGGCGATACCGATGGTGCGCTTCTTGCCTGTGCAGTCGCACGCGGCACGATAGCACGCAGGATTTTCTGACGTACTTGTAAACGAGCCCTTGGCGTTATGCGGCAACTCAGCAACCCGAAATCGGGATCTCACCGAGTATGCTCGTCCCCTCTCCGAGGCCGAGAACAGTCGGACATTGGCGACGGTGCAGCCAGTAACTTTCTGGCTAAGCCCCGCGCATACCCTTCCGTTGACCCCAACCTCCCCACAGATTAAGATTCCGGCGTGATGGCGCAAGGCACTCCAATCGTCGGACAGGTTCTTGGCCATTACCTCGTGCTCGAACAAATCGGCGCGGGCGGAATGGGCTTGGTTTTCCGCGCTTCCGACCAGCAACTTGAACGTGATGTAGCCATCAAAGTGCTTCCGCCCGGCATGCTCGCCGACGAAGCCGCCCGCAAGAACTTCCGCCGCGAAGCGCTGGCACTCGCCAAGCTAAATCATCCGAACATCGGCACCGTTTTCGAATTCAGCAGCCAGAACGATCTGGATTTTCTGGTCATGGAATATATCGGTGGCGTTCCCGTCGACGCCAAACTGGCATCTGGTCCACTGCCACAAAAAGAAGTTTTGCGTCTCGGATTTCAACTGGCGGACGGTTTGGCGAGCGCGCATGAACATGGAGTCATTCATCGCGATCTCAAACCGGCGAACATGCGTTTAACCCAGGACAATCGACTCAAGATCCTCGATTTTGGCCTGGCGCAGTTTGTCAGGCAGGAAAGCGACATGGGGATTACGGCGAGCATTTCTGACACCAAGAAAGTCGCCGGCACTCTTCCTTATATGTCTCCGGAGCAACTGCGCGGCGAGTTGATCGATCAGCGATCGGATATCTGGTCGGCAGGCGCGGTGCTATACGAACTGGCGACGGGCCAGCGTCCTTTTGCTTTCCCACAGTCGCCTCTTTTGATCGATGCCATCCTCAACAAAGCACCAGAGCCGCCAAGCGTTTTGAATCCCAAAATCTCGCCGGGGCTGGAGTTGGCCATTCTCAAATGCCTCGACAAGGATCCGGAACGACGTTATCAGTCAGCACGGGAATTGCGCGTCGACCTCGACCGCCTGACCATGCCGATTTCGCACTTGTCGGCCACCGCAATTTCGGCCCCAGTTACAACTCCGATTGCCATCCCGGCCCCGAAGATGAGCCAGATGAAGCCGGCTCTGGTTCTTGCTGGCGTGACCTTGCTGCTGGCTGGAGCCTTTTCCTATTTGCATTTTCACGGAAAACCACCCCAACAAGAAGTTGCGATTAAACAGCTGAACCGGCGCCGCACCGTGGCGGTTCTCAACCTCAAGAATTCCACGTCCCGCCCGGAAGCGGCGTGGCTCTCGACAGCTCTCCCCGAGATGTTAACCACTGAGCTCGCTGCCGGCGAGCAATTGCGCACCATTACGGGGGATGAGGTTGCGCAGATGAAGACGAACTTGTCGCTGCCGGATTCCGATACCCTGTCGGCGCAAAACCTATCTCAGGTCGGAAAGACTATAGGGGCGGACCTATTGGTGCTTGGGTCTTACGTCGACTTACCAGGTGGCAAACTACGCGTCGATCTTCACCTTCAGGATGTGGCAGCCGGTGAAACTTTGATCTCGGTCAAGGAGACGGGAGAAGAAGGCAATCTGTTTGATTTGGTTAGCCGTGCCGGAGTCCAGTTGCGAGAGAAGTGCGGTGCAGGTCAGGTGAACGCGCAAGAAGAGGCCGGCGTGCGCGCGGCCTTGCCATCTACCACGGAGGCCTCAAAACTCTACGCGGAAGGCCTGGCAAAGTTGCGGGTTAACGATGCCATCGCAGCTCGCGACCTCTGCAAAAGGCTGTGGCGGCAGACCCAACTCACGCCTTGCCTCACTCTGCCCTGGCCGCTGCGTGGACTCTTCTCGGATATGACGAGAAAGCGCGTCTGTCGGCGAAAGCCGCGTACGATCTTTCGGCATCCCTCTCCCGCGAAGACCGCTTGCT
>JBEKLK010000446.1:0-2585 GCA_050010235.1 Rhizomicrobium sp. | reverse complement strand
ATCGGCTTGGGCGCTTTGTCACCGATCTGGCGGACTTTTCCAAGCAGTTCGGAGACTTGCATGCCGGAGAGTGCTTCGAAGAGCGCAGGCACTTGCGCTGCAATCTTCGTCACGTCGCCGGTGAGCTTGTAAGCGCCAGCCGCGTCGCCATTGCCGGTGGATACGATTGTGACCTTGTCCACTTTGGAAAGCGGCTCGCTGAGCGCGCGAACCACTTCCGGCAATCCGGTGATGAGTTTGTCGAGGACGGCGGCCTGGTTGTATTCCTGGAAGGCCTCGGCCTTAACGTTCATCGCCTTTGCTTCGGACTCACCTTTCTTGAAGATGATCTCCGCTTCAGCTTCACCTCGTGCGCGGATCGACGAAGCCTCGCCTTCTGCTTCGCTGATCAGGCGTTGGCGTTCGGCGCTGGCGATGGTTTCCACGCGCTGTCGTTCGATTTCCGCCGGCTTCAGCACAGTTGCGATCAGCTCGCGCTCGCGGCGCTCGATTTCCGCATCCTGCACCTTTACCTGCGCTTCGCGTTCGATCTGCTGCACCTTCACCGACTCCGCGATCACACGCTGCTGCATCACGTTGGTCTCGATCTCGTAGGCCTTGTCGGCAGTGGCTTGCGCCTTCTTGGTCATTTCGAGATATGCGGCCTTCTTGAGGTCAAGGTCGCGTTCCGCTTCGGCTTGTTTCGCGAGTGAAGCAGTTTCCGCGGCGACGCGCTCCTGATCGGCTTGGGCCTTGGCAACGGCTGCGGCACGAGTGGCTTCGGCACGCTTGATGGCGATGTCGCGTTCGGCTTCGGCGGACGCCACTTCGGCGTCGCGGCGAATCCGGGCGATATCCGGGCGGCCCATGTTGGTGATGTACTCGTTTTTGTCTCGCACCTCTTTAATCGTGAAGCTGATCACCTCGAGCCCCATCTTGGCCATGTCGCTGGCGTTCGTGGAGCGCATGCGATCGGCGACCATCTCCGGCTCTTTGACGATCTGTTCGACCGTGAGCTGGCCGATAATGCCGCGCAGGTGGCCTTCCATCACCAGGCGGATCAAGCCTTCGCGCTGCTCGGGGCGCTTGGTGAGGAACTGTTCGGCTGCCGTGCGAATCGACACGGGATCGGACTTCACTTTGATTTGCGCGACGGCTTCGACGGTGACCGCGACGCCTTGTTGTGTGTAGAGACTCTGCTGGGGCGCGACGTCAAACGACATCAGCTCGAGCGAGAGTTCTTTGCACGTCTGCACCATCGGCCAAATGATGGTGCCGCTGCCCTTCACGATCCGCGCTTCGGATCCGGTTCCGTAGATGATCAGCGCTTCGTGCGGGCCTACTTTCCGGTACATCCTCGCGAGCGTCATCATGATGAAGATGACGGCGAGGACCAGAAGACCGCCAATGACTGGAACCAACGGATAGCCGTGCATACAAACCTCCCTTTTCTATTCGGCGACTGCTCTCTCGTGCGTCAGTCTTCGAAACTCTTTTACATCTCGCGCTTCGTCCGTTTGCGATCGTGCTCGTTGCGATGCGCGAGCTCCGTCGGAGGACCGAGCTTGGACTCTGTCCGAAGCGCTCACTGGTCGAGTTTGGTGAACTCGCTCCAGCGGTGGACGTAGGCGATACCGTCTTCGTAGCGCTCGGTGACGACTTCGGCGCCGCGTTCGAGCGGCTTACCATCGTGCGAGCGCGCGCCGGCGCTCTTGCGCACGCCTCCTTGCAGGTAGACGATCTCGCCGATTCCGTTTTCGCGAATCGGAATCGTGACCGTGGCGACGATGCCTTCGGGGCGGTAGTCTTCGTCTCTCATGTAGGAACCTTCTTCGTTCATCAGCTTCACCATGAAACGGAACACGATCCACGAGGCGCCGAGCCCAGCCACCATCGCGAACGCGAGCGCCACGACGGTGAGCATCGTCGAGTGCGTGGCGAGGATGTAGCCGACGCCGCCGAACCACGCCAGGAACGCGAGCACGCTGGAAGCGTTGAACCACGACGCGTGCCCGCCACCGTGCGAGTTCGATTGCTGAGCGCCACCGCCGTGCGCGGCACCGTGAGGCGCGCTGAAACCGGCGCCGTGATGTCCGAAATGCCAGCCGCCATGAAACGGCCAGTGAAACTTGAACGGCAGGTGGATGTGCACAGCTCCCGCGAGAAACGAAAGCAAGCTCAGCGAGAAACCCACGATGAAGCAGCCAAGGTAGAGGTCAGACCACGTCATAGCGCACTCCGGTCGACGCGCACTTCTCTACTGCTGCTGCGCGGCGCACTGCTGGAACTTTCACCAAACGGGGCCCAGGAACGGAAGAACTCAGGTGACGCTTGTCGCCGAAGCGGGCGCTTCGGGCGGCGGATGCCCCGCCCCCTGGTGCGGGTTCGGGTTCGAATGGAGCACTTCGCCGAGGCGATCGGCGAGGTCGGGCATCCTCAAAATTTCCGCGAGCAGCAGAATCGCGCGGCGCGAATCTTCGTACTCGGCGACAGTCTTAAACGCGCGCTGCAGATCCGGATCGGACGCAAACTCTTCGGCGCCCGCATGCAACCATGAATCGATCTTCGCTTCCTTCACTCGGAGCTCGGACTGAAGGTCCGGCGTA
>JBEKLK010000445.1:0-3430 GCA_050010235.1 Rhizomicrobium sp. | reverse complement strand
GTTCAAACTAAGGCGCGTCCGGTTCTGTAAGCCCGGCTTGCAGAGTGTCTGCTTTGCTTCGAGAGCGACTAAATTGCGCGTCGGCGCGAAATGCAGCGATCAGCCGACATCGGGAGTTGCCGGTTTCAGACCTCCTTAAAAAGTTCATTGGTGGGACGTGCTGGAACCTGCTATCGCTTACGCCGCTAGTTCATGTGGGGAATGTCACGCAAAAACAACGAACCTAGTGGGAGACGAAAATGAAAACGCAAAGGCTCGCTATCATACTCGCCGGGACTGCGGTTCTGTTGGCGTCTCTGCCAGCTTTAGCCGCTGACAAAGTCACGGGCGTCGATAAGGACTTTCTGTTGCTGTCGGAGTCGACCGCGCTCGTCCCTGATAAGCCGGGGCACAGCGTCCAACAGCGCACTTGGGTTTGGAGCACTTCCAGCCCGCAATGGGGCGAGTATTGGAACAGTGCCGTTGAGCAGGGAGAGACCGTTGGCACTGACGATGCGGTCAAAGGTTACGGTACCTCGCATTTTCCCGATGGCGGCGTGACCTATTTTGTCTGGGAAGGTACGAGCAAGTTCACCGCCAAAGACGGCGGCGGATTCGAGGTGGCGGGACAAGGCAAGTTCACTTGGCTCGGGGGCACCGGCAAACACGACGTCAAGGGGCCGGGTACCTATACCTGCAAGTTCACTCAAACGGGCGGCGGGTGTGATTGGCAAACGGGGATGTGAACCGCTGGCGCCCTTTCACTCGAATCATTCGAGGGCGATAAAGCAGTCGTAAAAACAGAATGCCGACAATCGCAAGGTTGCCGGCATTTTTGTTGGAGATTTTGCTTGCGACTTGAAAGTCGCTGACACCTGAAAACGCCGCCCGGTTTTCATTGAGGGCGACTAGTCAGAAACGGCTTCCGCGGGGGTTAAACGATCTCCGCTGATGACCATTCCGGAGCGCCGATCCAGATTTCCCGTCGTCGAACGTGTTATAGTTAGTTCAGATCGAGCGCGGAGGGGCGGGTCCGATGAGCTTTGTCAGGCGTATCTTCCTCAAAGCGGCCGCAACGCTCGCGCTGACGATCTGCTCAGTATTGTCCGGGTACGCGCAAACGAGCGATCTGGAGAAGCTGGAACAGAAGGTCATCCAGCTTAATAACGCGGGCAGATATGCGGAGGCTGTTCCCTTAGCGCGGCAGGTGCTGGCGATTCAGGAGCAGGCACTCGGGCCCGATCATCCCGATGTCGCCACTGCGCTCGGCTACCTGGCGAGCCTTTATGCAAGTCAAAGTCTCAACGCTGACGCGGTGCCGCTCCTGCAACGGTCGCTGGCGATCCGGGAGAAAGCGCTCGGACCCGACGATCTCGAGGTCGCGATGGCGGCGAATAATCTCGGTGCGGCTTTCAGCGAGCTGGGCCGATACGGTGACGCCGAGCCGCTGCTCAAGCGGGCGCTGGCAATTCGCGAAAAGGCGCTCGGGCCTAACAATCCCGATACCGCGGCGACGCTGAACAATCTGGCTTATCTTTATGACGTCCAGAGCCGCTTTACCGAGGCTGAGACGCTCTATCAGCGATCGCTCGACGGGTACGAAAAAGCATTGGGTCCCAATCACCCGCAGACCGCGATGGCGGTCAAAAATCTGGCTGAGCTATACCGGCACGCGGGCCGCTACGATGAAGCCGAGCCGCTCTACAAACGCTCTGTAGCGACTTTCGAGAAGTCGCTGGGTCCCGACCATCCTTTCGTTGCGGTAACGCTCGACGATCTGTCGCTGCTGTATCGCGCCAGAGGCCGCTACGCCGAGGCCGCGCAACTGTTGCGGCGTGTGCTGGCAATCGACGAGAAGGCACTTCGGCCCGACAATCCCAATATCGCGGGCACGCTCGACCATTTGGCGGGGCTTTACTGGGAAAGCGGCCGCTACGAAGATGCCGAACCGCTGCTGAAGCGGGCGCTATCAATCCTCGAGACGTCGCTGGGGCCGGACAATCCTCAAACCGCGAACGAGCTGAACTCGTTGGCGGCCCTCTACGCGGACGAAGGCCGATATGCCGATGCCGAGCCGTTGCTCAAGCGCTCGCTGACCATCCGGATCAAGGTGTTTGGGCCCAATAGTCCCGATGCGGCAAACACCATGCACAATTTGGCGGAGATCTATTTTCGCCAGCAGCGTTATGCGGACGCCGAACCGTTGCGCAAGCAGGCGCTGGTGATCGAAGAGAAAGTGCTCGGCCCGGATCATCCCAATGTCGCGACATTGGCGGATTCCCTGGCCGCTCTCTACGATGTGCAGCACCGATACGGCGAAGCCGAGACGCTATACAAGCGCGTGGTGTCCATCCGCGAGAAGGCGCTCGGTCCCAACCATCCCAACGTGGGATTAACGCTCAACAAACTGGCTCTGATGTATGCGGAGGAAGACCGCTACGCCGACGCGTTGCCATTGCTGCGGCGGGTGATCGCCAATGGACAGGCTTCGACGCCCGTCGCCTTCACGGTTCTCTCTGGCGCCGAGCGCAAGCAGCTGGTCTCCGCCGAGCAGGCGCTGGATGACAGTCTCAACGTTGTCCAGCACGCGTCGCAGACCTCGGCGGCTGCCGCGGTCAGCCAGCTCGCGGTGCGGCTTGCCGCCGGCAACGATCGGCTCGCCACGCTGGTCCGGCAGGACCAGGACCTCGTCACCGAATCACAAACGCTGGACAAGACCATTGTTGCCGCTGCTTCCAAGCCGCCGGCGCAACGGGATCCCGCCGCGGAACAGAAAATGCGGGAGCGTATTACTTCGCTCGACGCGCAACACGACACGCTGCAAAAGACATTTGCCAAGGAATTTCCGGATTACGCCGCCTTGTCCAATCCTTCAGCGATGAAGGCCAAGGAGGTGCAGGCGCTCCTCTCCGACGATGAAGCGATGGTGGTATTTGCCCCGGCCGGCGGCGACGAGACTTACCTTCTCGCGCTGACGCGAACGGCCTTCGACATGAAATCGATTCCGTTGGGAGGCGGCACACTCGAGCAAAAGGTCGCGGCCTTTCGGCGCGGGCTCGACGTCGAAATGACGGAGGATCAGGCCTACCTCGACTCGATCAAGGAAAAGCGCGTCCTGTTCGACCTTGGATTTGCCAACGAACTCTACAAATCATTGCTCGGCCCGGTCGAGCCGCTGATCAAGGACAAGCGGCATGTGTTGGTCGTGCCGTTCGGGCCACTCACCGCGCTGCCGTTCCATCTCCTGGTCACCGCGCCGCCTGGCGTTCCGCTCCCAACGGTCGGCGGCAGCGTGCTGACCGCCGAAAACATGGCGCCGTATAGGGAGGCCGCGTGGCTGACCAAGCGTCAGGCTGTCAGCGTGATGCCGGCGGTGGCAAGCCTCAAGGCGCTGCGGCTCTACGGCAACAAGGAACACGTCACAAAACCGATCGTCGGTTTCGCCAATCCG
>JBEKLK010000444.1:0-3564 GCA_050010235.1 Rhizomicrobium sp. | reverse complement strand
TATCGACGGCTCCGGTGGTTCGCGCGGCGTTCTCTAGGGCTAGGATTAATTCGGCCGCGGCGCAGAGCGCATCGCGGCGATCCGTCATCAAGACTCCTCCCGCGTGACCGCCTGCGCCTTCGATCAAGATGCGCAGGCTCGCCGGAGCTGCGATGCTGTTCACGATTCCCAGCGGAACTCGCTGTCGCTCTAGCAATGGACCCTGCTCGATGTGCAATTCGACAAAGGACTTGTAGTAGGCGCTCGGCAGTTTGATGGCTTCGAGTTCTCCCCGCATGCCTGCTTTTTCGCGAATCTCATCGAGCGACGTTTCCTCGCTGTCTTTTAACTTCCGCGCGGCTGCGGGAGAAAGTGTTCCGGAAAGCATGCGGCTGCCGATGCATCCAATTCCGAAACGTGTGGGCTCTTCCGCAGTGAACACCAGCAATTCGATGGAATGACGGGGCTGGAATCCGCTGCGCTGCAGGGCGCGTATGGCCTCGAGACCTCCGAGCACGCCGACGACTCCGTCGTATTTGCCTGCGTTCGGAATCGCATCGATATGGGAACCAGTGCCTACGGCAGGAAGCGCGGGATCGGAACCGGTCCACCGGACAAAGGTATTTCCGATTGCATCCTGACGGACTGCGAGACCGGCGTCTTCGCAGCGCGCCTTCAGCCAGGCGCGGGCTTTCAGATCGGCGGAGGTAAACACAATTCTCGTGACCGCAGGCGGTTCCGCGCCCGAAATCGCGGCGAGTGCTTCAATCTCGGAAATCAGTCGCTCCTGATCAACCTCGATTTTCATATTCACCAGCAGCCAGCGGATGCCGATTCCAATCTTTGTAGATGAGATACTTTGCGGGAACTTTTCCAATCGCTCCAAACCATTGCGGGCACCAGGGAGCCATCCAGATGAAATCGCCGGCTGTGACCGGATACCAGGAATCTCCGAGGCGGTAGATTCCTCCACCTTCGAGCATGATGAGTCCGTGCTCCATGATATGCATCTCGACCATGCTGAGCGCGGCGCCGGGTTGGTAGACCATGGTGTTCACGGCGAAATCGAAGCTCATCTCGTCGGGCAAAAGACATTTCACCTGTAAATCTGGATCGTTCCCTAGAGGAAGCGAAGTAACGTTGTCTTCGTGCGACACGATTACGTGCGGTGGTGCGGTTCCAGCTAATGAGGTATAGGATTTTTCTATCACGGCCACGCGACTCTTCTGGGTTGCCGTTATCCGGTGCGTCATTCCCGGCGGTAGGTAAGCATAGCCGCCTGCTATGAGTTTGCTTCGCTTATCCGATGCCTCTACTTTGACGGCACCTTCCATGACAAAAACAAAGCGTTGCGCGCGTGTGCCGACCATTTCTCCGTCTGCCTCGAATTCCGTGGTGTACTGCGTAAACTTTGCGCCGAGCGCGGGGGATACGTGCACAATGGCGGTGCAACCCTTCATTCCCGGCAGGGTTGTACGTACAAATGTGTCTGGCGTCAGAAGAAGGTGGTTCGCCTGTTGTGAACTTCGTGTATTGCCGAGATTATTCATGTCGTTTCTTTCTTTGAAACTCGGATGAGGATGATAACTGATCGAGCAAACTTAGACCGCAATCGATTGCTTTGGCCACATCCTCTACCGCTACGGATTCCGCTGGATCATGACTGATGCCACCCGGCGTGCGCAAGAAAATCATAGCGGCGGGAACTTTGGCTGCCAAGATCATGGCATCATGGCCCGCGCCGCTCACCATTCGGTGTGAATCGCAGCCGGAGTTTCTTATCGCCTTATCTACTTCGCTGACCAAGAATGGATCCATAGGGACAGCGGGCTGATCGAGCTTCACATTCCACTGGAGATTTAGACGGCGCCGGCTGGCGATCTCTTGTGCTTCCTGAATAAATGTTTTTACCGCTGTGACCCGCATGTTGTCTTTCTCGTGACGGACGTCGAGAGTTAAGCGCGTTTCTCCGGCGATGACGTTGACCGCCCCAGGCTTGGCCTCAATCGAGCCTACGGTGCCTACCAG
Organism: Rhizomicrobium sp.; assembly: GCA_050010235.1. Classification (GTDB taxonomy): domain Bacteria; phylum Pseudomonadota; class Alphaproteobacteria; order Micropepsales; family Micropepsaceae; genus Rhizomicrobium. Next base: position 1,557 of record JBEKLK010000444.1, on the reverse strand, counting down.
GCCGGAGGTTTTTTTCGCGCCGCGTTCAACCGCGCAGATCCACTCGGCAGCGGCGGCGAGAGAATCATAGCGGAGATTCATCGGGGTCGTTCCAGCATGATTGGCATGGCCGGCAAAAATGAATTCCAGCCGACTTTGGCCAGCAATTGCTTCGACGACTCCGAGCGGCCGACCGATGCTCTCGAGGACAGGTCCCTGCTCGATATGAAACTCAAGATAGCCGAGGACATCGTTGCCGATTTTTGCCTGGGCAATATCGCCGGGATTTAAGCCGAAGTTTTGAATTGCGCTGCGGATCGAAATTCCTTGAGCGTCACGGCGATTCAGGACCTCGTCATCCAGAGCGCCGACGAGTGCGCGACTGCCGATAAATGGCGTCGTGAAACGAACGCCTTCTTCCTCGGAAAAACCGATAACTTCGATGGCGAAAGGAAGTTTCTGGCGATCGATCGCGGTTAATAGTGCGATACCGAGTACTACTCCTAGAATGCCGTCGTAGGCTCCGGCGTTTGGGACGGTATCCAGGTGCGAGCCTATCAGCAGACGCGGCGCGTTTGGTGGCGCCGTCTTGGCGAGTATATGCAGGTTCCCTACGGCGTCGACTTTCGACGTTACTCCCAGTGGGGCGAGCCAGCCGATGATTTCGCGGTGGCAATTGCGCATGGGTGGTGAGAGAAATGTGCGACGGATGCTACCAGGATCTTCACTAAAGCGGGCGAGCACTTGGCAACGAGCAATGACTTCGCGGGCTAGAGTCGCGGTGTCATGGAATCTCAGCATCATGAAATACGCTATCGCACGTTCGGCATAATCATATCGGCGAAATCATTATCGCGAGGTCATTGGCGGCGAAGTCGCGCTCGAATGTTGCCGTGCGGCTCGTCGACCGGCACAAAAATCTCATTCGGATTGTCTTGACCAAAGTGCGAAAGATCTACGAGCAGGCAATGCTTGTTCGGCATTGCCAATTCGATGTCATCTACGTCGGCAACTTCTTCGAGGACAGCTTTGCCCATCGCGTATAGAGTGTGCTGAACCGATTTGCTGTTGTGTCCGGCAAACTCTTGTAAGAGGATTTCGTGGACCTTAGAGCGCAGAACATTGAAGTCAACATTGGAGTGGGAATAGTTCCAACTGGCGCGCAGGGCGGTGCCGAGTAAACGGTCTTTCGCGGGCGGCAAGGTGGTGAGCGAATCCTGAATGTAACCCTCAAACGCTGAGTTTGCTGTCTTCATGAGCACGAGGTTTTCGAATCCTGAGGTGACAGAGAAATCGCAGGACCGAGTTCGCTTTACGCTGGTTGTCTGGATCTCTCCACTCGCCTGAACAAATGTCGTGGGGTGAGGCCTTCCTTCGCTTTGAAGATGTTCCCATGCTTTATCGGATATGGATACCTCGGCTGCCGAGACTTGCGGATTGCGACTGAGAAGAAAGTCGATGAACTCTTTGGCGAACTCCTCGATACATTCTGCAGTGGAATTTTTGGCGAGCGAGTAAGCCGTATTCTTCAGAGTGTCTGTGGGAAGAATTTTGCTGTTATCACCTTCCAGAAAACAG
>JBEKLK010000443.1:0-3044 GCA_050010235.1 Rhizomicrobium sp. | reverse complement strand
GCTCAAGCTACTTCAATCACATCTGGGGCGGTGGATACGCCGCCGGCTACTACGCTTACCTGTGGACGCAGATGCTGGACGACGACGCGTACCAGTGGTTCGACGACAACGGCGGTCTGACGCGCGCGAACGGCGACCGCTTCCGGCAGATGATCCTCTCGCGCGGAAACACCGAGGATTTGGCGAAGCTGTACGCGGCGTGGCGCGGCAAAGAACCGGGCGTGCAGTCGATGATGAAGTATCGCGGGCTACAGCAGTAACGCTGACAACGATTAGATGGGCGCGCTTGGTTTGCTCGGCGGTTGCCGAGCGACTGGCGCGCCCTTTTTATTTCACCGGCTCGGCGTTGCGCGTATCCAGCGTGATCGCGTTCGCGCCATCCTTCAGATCCAGCTTCACGTTCCAGTACATCACGAGCTGACCGATTTTTGCAGACGTCGTGAGGTAGTACGTCCCCGGCGGAACGCCGGGCAATACCGTCGCGCCGTTTGCGCCGGCTTTCGCGCCAGTCGCCGCGTCGTTCCCCACCGCGACAAGATACTGGTGGCACTCCGGTTTGTTCGCTTCGCACACGCTGTGAATCGCTTCCTGCGCCGTCATGTGCGCGGGCGCCGGCGTGCCGCTCTTCGCCAGCACAGCCGCTACGGGGTTTCGCATCAGCATGAAAGCCGAGGTTGCGAGAGGATCGGCCGCGTTCGCCTGCGCCGGAAAGCCCGATTTGATCGTGAGCACGGCGTTGCCAAGCGGCTTTGCAGCGGTGGAAAAATTCGGATGAAGGTTCGAAGGCGCCACAGCCGTGGCCGCTCCCGGATTCGCGGACCGCGCGCCCGTGGAACTCGCCGAGGCAAGCAAATTCACCGGCGCTCCGTCCGCCACAGCGGCAAACGTGCCGAGCGAACACTTCGCCGTGCGCTGCGCGTACACCACGTCGCCGTCATTGTTCTGCCCCATCGGGACGCGGCCGGTGACTTGAATCTCACCCGAGCCAGCGAACGTATTCTTCTCGCCGAACGTAAGGTCGATCGGCTGCTTGCCCTGCCCTGCGAGATGCAGTACGGGATGATCGCCGCTTAAATCCACCGTGTATGGATACTCCGCCGCGATCAATCCGCACGCGACGATCGCGCGGTTGTCTCGAAAATCGATGTCTGCGCCACCTGGAACTTCGAACTCGCCGGTCATTCGCAAACCAGCGGGAGCCAGCGCAGGGGGAGATTTTTTTGCTGGCGCGTCGTCCGAACCGCCGAAAATGCCGGCGATCGAAGTAAGCGCGCTTCCCATATCTTGAGCTTCGTGCACGGGAGTGTTCGCAAGCACGGGCGCTGGACAGGATCGTGTGCGCGGCGCGGTGATCACTTGCGGGCCCGAGTTGTAAGTAGGAGTCGGCGCTGGAGTCGAATGGTACTCAGTGCTCGTCGTGGTTTCCGTAACCGTGTAGCTTGCGCCACTCTGCTGCACCGACCCTGACCCACCACTGCGAACGTAGGCGTCGGCTTGCAGCGGGCTCATGTCCGTCGTTGTCGTTTGAGTTGTGGTGGTGGGCATGCTGCTGCCCGAGGTACTCGCGGCGTACGACCCGCCGCTGCCGGCTGTAGTGCCGACGACAATCCGCCCAGCCACCTGCACGGCCTGTGACGGCCCGTACAGCCTGCCGTCGCGCAAGGCGAAAACTAAAGATTGCGGATCGTTTTGGACGTGGAGCGCGACTTTCGTGCCCTGGAATTCGATTTTGTATGGATGCCCGCTCGTTACCAGATCCGAGCAGTACATTTCGGCAATCCCCGGCGTAAAATCGATGCGCCAACCTTTTCCTTCATACCTGCCCGCGAAGTAGAGCCCCGTCTCTGGCTTATCCGCGCCGATCAAAGAGCCCGCAAGATTGATCGCATCCGCGAAAAAATTCCCAAACGCATTGCCCGCGCACTGGCCTTCCGTGCGCCCTGCGCTCAGGCAGCGCTGGAGCCTCGCTTTGTCGCGAGACACGCTCGTTGGCCCGGCCGCGCTCGCCGGCGGAGTGTCCATCAGTTTCAGGTTCTGCTGGAGGATCGCGTCCTGCTTGTCCTGCGCACTTTTCCGCGCACCGTCCGCGCGCGCCACTTGGGCCGCGCCCGGCTGCTTGCAGGTAGGCAGCAATATCTTCAGCGCGCCGCGCGTTTCGTTGGTGTACGCCGGGAAACCGTTGTGCTGCGGACGGTCGGGATGCTGCACCAGGCACGTCGATGTGTCTGACGTGTCGCGCATGTTGCAGCTTTCGATCAGCAGGCGCTCGCCGTTACACACGTAGGTGACGCCGGTGTGCAGGTCCTGGGCGGATGCCAAGGCACCCGCAACAAGGCTCGCCAGCGCTCCGACGACGAGCGCGATTCGCTGCAACCTGCGCATTAGTTCTTCACCTTCTCCAGCCGCGGAATCGGCGTGTCACGCTGCGGATCGAGCGAGCCATCCTTATTCACCGTGAAAACGATCGTGTGCGGCAGCATCATGCCGAAATCGCCGGTAGCGATGATCTTGTTGCCGTCGATCTTATACGTTCCATCGACGGCGTACACTCCCAGACCGATGTAAGCCTTTCCGTCCTCGAAGCTGCAATTGATCGTGCCGCTCGGGTCGCGATACTTCCCTTCCACGCTGCTTCCGCAAGCGACGGCAAACAGTACTGTTGCCAGCGCTGCCGCCAGAAATACCTGTTTCAACGTATGCGTTTTCATCCATTCTCCTCGTGAACATGCGTGTTTTAGGCCGCTTGCGCCGTGGGGTCAACTCGTTGCCGTTCCGGGGCGGCGATGCTAAAGTTTCGGCACTGCGTGGAATTCGCGCTTCTGCCCCGTTCTATACCTAGCCATGCGTAAAGCCGCGCCCAAAACCGTCACGCCACCGAAGCCTCCGGCGGAGCCTGCCCAGTTCGAAGTCGATGTCCTCGAGGTGCCGGTGGGCAACCGGCGTGCTCTCGACCAGCTTTTCAGCGTGACTTACGAGGAGCTTCGGCGGCTGGCATCGGCGGTGCGGCGCGGCGATCCCAGTGCGACGCTTAGCCCGACGGCGCT
>JBEKLK010000442.1:0-3248 GCA_050010235.1 Rhizomicrobium sp. | reverse complement strand
CCCGATATCGGCGTTCTAGCGAAATTGGTGCCGACGTCAGCCTGGTCGCCGTGCCTTTTTCCTTTCGACGTCATCCTGACTGGCTGTGCCCTTTTTCGTTTGACGTCATCCTGAGTGGCCGTCAGGCCGCGAAGGATCTCGCGCGGATCGCCAGCAATGTGCCTGAGCGTCCGCTCTACCACTTCACGGGCCGATTCCCTCCCACCCGCTCCCTTGCAGTTCCGGCGGCTTTTGCTGTGTGATTCCGCCCTACCTTCTTGGTGGTCCGCACTTCGCGTGGTTCGCGGCATACGCAGCATGGAAATAACCTTGTCTTTCGGTTCAGTAGTGGCGTTTTCACCTTGACTCCTTGGTACCGCCACGCCGCTGCGTGGCTGGTTGAATGGTCTCCTGTAGTTCCGACAATAACCTTTCAGTTGTGCTGACCCATTGGTATGCTTTCTTGCCGTACTGCTGGGGAATGACCTTAACCTCGCCGCTTTTCACTAGCCGGTTGAGCACGGTGTGAATCACGGCCAAGGGATTCTGGAACCGGGTAAGGTCGTATTTCTGGGCTTCAATTCGGGCCTTGAGTTCGACGGCAGTCATCGGTAGCACCTTCTCCTTCAAGAGCACGCGTATCGTCTGCGTAATCCCTCCTTTCAGGTTTGCCTTCACGACGCGTTCAATGCCATTCCAAAATCGCTTCTGATCCTGCTCGGCGCACAGGTCCTGTAACTGAGTAATGAGCGCCTGTAGCCGAGCCACTTTTTGGTCACTCTTCTGACGCTCGACCAGTTCGTGGGCCAGCTCTTGCTTGGCTTGGTACAAGGCTTTGCGATAGTTTCGGCTTGCCATGTCTGAATTATACATACTATGTATAAATGTATCAAGCATCATTAGTGTAGCGGCCCCGAGTGGTCGCGAGCCTGGCGGGGGGATTTGGCTCAACGGGAGTGGCTGGGGGAGAAGCCCCACGTTACATACATACGTAACGTTAGGGAGCTACCCTTCAGACCACTGTCGGGCAGGCCGAAAGTGCCCCGCCCTAGCGCATGCCCGACCGGCGGAAGTATTCGAGCCGGGCTTGTCCGCGCGGGGTGAGGCGATAGGCTAGATAGCCTCTGCGAGAATTCGGATGTCGTTCGAGGAGTCCCTGTCGCTGAAGTCGTCCAAGATAGCTGTACAGGGAACGGCGGTGGGGCAAGGGTCTAAGCAGAACGTAGACATCGTCGGGTCTCAAGTACTTGCCGCGTTGCGCGAAGATAGCCAACACTTGAGCTTTCGTCATGAAGAAATACCAACATTAAATACATTTGGGATTGTTCCCTATGCAATACGCTAGTGTATGATAACTTAACAACAGATGAAATCTCAGTTATTCCATTATTTTCGGATTCAATTGTCTTCAATCTTCAACAGGTCAAACTGGACTTCACCATCAATTGGTCTTGATTTCTTCAATTAGTTCCCTTCGTTTGCGCGGTTCCATCAACTCGAAGTTGATTCGTATGCACCGGGAATGTTCATATAATTTGTTGCAAATTAAATCTCTTCGTCATTCAAATGCTACGGCGCGATCTTGAAGACGGTACCATCGTCGTTGGTGCCGCCTCCTTCGGCCGTACCGTATAAATTCCTGCTCGAATCGATGATCACGCCGGATTCTGGGAATGCCCCATCCTTACAGCTTGAGGCGGAGCAGAAAGCGTACAGTATGGTCTCGTCCCATGTATTGTTCGTGCCGGGAGCCAGTTTGAATACCACACCATGGCCGTTGGGAAAGCCTTGGAGATTCCCGCCATAGAAGGTCGTGCCGTACAAATTCCCTGCAGTGTCGAACATCAGGCCAGCCTTGGGGTTAGCCCCATCCTTGCCGTTTGGGTTGAAACTGTGCAGTACCTTCTGAGTCCATTCTCCATTCGCCTGGGGCGAGAATTCGGAGACAGTTCCCTGGCGATATGCGCCGCCATAGTAGGTCGTTGTGTAGAGATTGCCCTTCGCGTCCAGAATGATCCCCGCTTCGGGGTTAGCCTCGCCATTGCAGAAACTGTATAGCACCCGCTCGTTCCACCGCCCGTTCGTACTCGGTGTTAACTTGAAGACGGTGCCATATGGGCAAGCACCGCCACCGTAGGTCGTACCGTATAGATTTCCCGCCGTATCGAAGGCTAGCCCGGCGAGCGGCTCAGCACCACCCTTGCCGTTACTATTGAAGGTGTGCAACAACTGCTCAGACCAATTTCCGTTCGTGCCTGGTGTGAGCCTGAAAACGGTGCCACATCCCACTCCGCCGCAGCCTGAGGGATCGGAACCGCCATACGCGGTCGTGCCGTACAGACTTCCTTCCGCATCGAAGGTCAAGCTTCCCATTGGGCTTCCCCCGTCGCTGCCCTTGAATTTATGCAGCACCGTCTGGATCCATTTGCCGTTCGTTGTGGGTGCAAGTTTGAAGACCACGCCACAGCCAAGGCTGTCGCAGTCGCTAAGATTGCCGCCCCGAAACGTCGTACCATACAAGTTCCCCGCCGGGTCAAAGACTAGGCTAGCAAGAGGCCCATTCCCGTCCTGGCCGCTGAATTCGTGGAGGACCGTCTCGGCCCACGTGCCGTTCGCACCGGGCGCCAGCCTGAAGACTGTTCCGAAATCATAAGTGCCATATTGACTCGTCGTCCCATAGAGATTTCCAGCCGAGTCAAAGACCAAGCCACCAAGGGGGTTTGCACCGTCCTTGGCGCTAAACCTGTGTAGAACGCTCTCTCGACGAGCTGCCCACACGGCATTTAGGGTACTCAAACATGAACCTGCTACCACGATCAAACCAGCAAAAAGAATTCTCAGAAATCGGTTATTCTGCATGGGCTCAACCTCTTACACCAATACAACTATCAGGCAACACGAAGGCGCGGGGAAGGGCTTTGCGGGGGGACACCTGCTTCCGACAACTGTCGATTATACCTTGCTTGTCAACTACTTTCGCTAGACGAAGTTCTTAGCTACCGGGTGGCTGGCCCGGACAACCACGCCACCGATCAACTTTCGAGGGTGCCCCGTCCAAGCTCCGCTTGGGCGGGGTTTTCCTCAGCTGGACGCAGACGGAATGGTGACCCACCTTTTTCCATGCGCCGCCTTGGTTCCAATTCGGGAACCGCTCCGCCGTCCGTCCACTTTCTTCTTGAACCCGGCCCATCACTTGTGATAATACTAAATTGTAGATGTTATCTACAAGATAATACCAGATCTTTGACAACCTTATAGCGGATGCATCT
>JBEKLK010000441.1:0-10526 GCA_050010235.1 Rhizomicrobium sp. | reverse complement strand
GGCGAAAGACTTTTACAAGCCGTTCGACGAAATGACGTTGGATGCCGCCTATCCCGACATCGCCGGCTACAAGGGCCATTTCGCGCTGGGCTACCACGTCCAGTTCGAAGACCCGCTGCAATATGACCGCTTCAATGCCGATCTCTCTTTCTCCCCGGCCGGCGATCTTCCGCATGGCCAGCAACTGCACGGCGAACTCTCGTTTCAGACTCTGTTCTGGCATTTCACCTATTGGCACAATCTTTCGGATTTCTACGATCTGTTCGGACCGACGGAGCGCAGCCGCAAAGGCGACGCGCTCGAAACCGGCTATCACGACGTGCTGATTTACGATCTGCCGGAGCAGCTCGATTTCAGCGCCGACCTCAATTTCTACAGCGGCCTCGACACGCTGCCGGGCGCGCAGAACATCGTGAGCAACGATCACGACATGGCAACCGCCAAAATCGGCTTCGACTACGTCAACGTCGACAAATCGCTCGGCGCCATCGATTACGAGGCGGGTTATCAGGGGAACATCCACCTCATCACGGATTACGCGCACGGCCAGGCCTATCCGAAGCTCCATGCGGGCTTCGATTTCGGCTTCGCGCTCCCCTGGGCGCATTCGTCGCTGTGGTTCTACAATTCCGCCGGTGCCACGAGCGGAAATGCCGGCAACGTGCTCGACTACTTCTACCTCGGGTCGTTCGGCAACAATTACGTCGACGATCGCGAGATCAAGCGCTATCGCGATTTCGACAGCTTCCCCGGCTTCGGCATCGACGAGATCAGCGCGCGGGATTTCGCCAAATCGACGGCCGAGTTCAATTTCCCACCGCTGCGCTTCGAAGATATCGGCACGGAATCGTTCTACCTGAATTCGCTCCGGAGTTCCGTGTTCGGGGGTGTCCTGGAAGCCGATCCCGGACTTGCGAACTACAAGCAGCTGGAGGACCTCGGCTTCCAGCTCGACTGGAACTTCACGATTGCCGTCCGCCTTCCGATGACCCTGTCGCTGGGGGATGCCCTCGGATTTGAGTCCGGCCGCCCCTACCGCAACGAGATCATGGTGTCGCTCAAAATCCTGTGACAGAACTGTCCCGAATCCGGCGGTTGCGCGCGTCCTGATGCCCACGCATTTCATTCCCGAGCTTTGCCTGGGTCTTGGCCCGGTCGCGCTGCTTGTCGCCGCTCTCCAATGGCTCGACAGTTTCAAGCTGGTGAGCATGCGCATGGTGCTGGTCGCCGTGATGCTGGGGGTGCTGGCGGCCGTTCTCAGCTATGCCGCAAGCGGTGCGGCGCTGGATCTCCTGCACCTGCATTTTTCGACCTATAGCCGCTTCGTCGCGCCGTTTTTGGAGGAAGCGTTCAAATCCGCCGTCGTGATCGCGCTCTTCGCCCGCAATCGCATCGGCTTCATGATTGACGCCATCATTCTCGGTCTGGCCGTCGGCGCCGGCTTCGGCGCCGCCGAAAACATCTATTACGCCTATGCATTTCCGGAGGCGAATGTCGGGGTGTGGATGGTGCGCGGGCTGGGCACGGCCGTGATGCATGCCGGCGTGACGGCCCTTTTCGCCGTTTGCGCGCAGGTGCTGCGGGAGCGGCACGAAGAAGACGGCGCGGCGGCCTACCTGCCGGGCTTTCTCGCGGCCGCATCGCTGCATCTGATTTTCAACCAGTTCACGCATTGGCCGCTCTTGTCGGCTGCCGGGACGATCGTCGCGCTGCCGCTGGCACTCCTTTTCCTCTTCGACAAGAGCGAGCATGAAGCCCATAGCTGGCTCATCCACGACCACGAAAATCTGGAACATCTGCTCGAAGAAATCCGCACCGGCCGTTTTGCGCAGAGCGAAGCCGGGCGATTCATCCTCGCATCGGGCGCCAGGTTCGATCGCGAGGTGGTGACGCTGGAGTTCGAATACATCAAGCTCCACACCGAGCTTGTGCTGCGCGCCGAACAGAATCTTCTCGCCAGGGAGCGGGCGGAAAAGGTGCCCCCAGCGACCCGGGAAACTCATGAGCAATTCCGGCGGCTGCACGAGATCGAACGCGGGATCGGTCCCACCGTCATGGCCGTGCTCTGGCCCCATCTGAAATTCAGTCGCCGCGAATTGTTCGAGCTGCACCGGCTTGAGAGCGCGGCATCCTGAGCGGGGTCGATCGATCGGCGTCCGCGCTGCGTGGTTGACCCTGGCTAAAGGCCGCCGGTGTTATGTGGATCGAGAAATCTTTTCCCTCCTCCGCGAAGGAGGAGGGAAAATGTCTCAATCGTTCGGCGATGCCTATCAGCCGATTATTGCGAAGTGCTGTCGTCGCTCGAACCCTGGCCCCCATTGCTCGAACCTCCGGAGCTGTTCGAATTGCCCGATTTGCTGCCGGACGAGAAACTCAGATTCGAGTAGCAGGAATATTCCATGCCGAGCTTGAACAGATGGAAAATCTGATGTGCCTGATCCTGTTCCTGCACGGCCAGGGTGGCGTTGGCCGAGTCCGACGAATCGTTGCCGGACATGAAAGGATTGTATTTGGCTTTGCCGTCGTCCTGAAAATAGGGATCGCTCGAGTAAAGTTTGTAGAACGTCTGCATTTCGGACTGTGTTTGGCTGAAATCCGCGGTCGAGGAAGTGCCATCGCCGGTTACGCCGTTGACGGCCGACTTCAGCTGTCCGCCAAACAGCGCCACGAAGGCGCCCACCAATCCGATCGATTCATTGCTGGAGTTCGTGAATGCCAGAATGGGCACGATCGCGGCGACCGCCAAATCCGCAAAATTGTAGCTGTTGTCGGCAAACTGAAACCAGACATTACGCTTGCTTTTCCAGTAGAGGCAGCGTGTTTCCGATTGCTCGTACATCCTGTAGAGGTTTCCCAATCGAACATTGGTGACCTGGCCCGCGCCGGATCCGGAATTTGAGTTTCCGTTCGATGTTTTGGTGCCGTTCTGCGTCTTGTTCGTACCGGACGAGGGTGTCGTCTGGGTCTTGCCGGGCACGGTCAGGGAGATCGTGTATGTTGTGGAACCGGATGACGATGTCGATCCGCTTTGCTGACTCTTTGAGTTGTTCGCCGATGGATTTGTAGTAGTCGCGGCGGCGCTGGGCCACGTGCCGAGCTGCGATTTCCATGGAATCGAAGCATCCTGCGCCTCGGCGATTTTCTGTCTCAAATCCACGCATGCTTGATTTGATGAAAGATCGCGCGCCGGGTTGAAGCATTCCTTCATCGATACAAATTGTTGTTCCGTGACGTTTTGGGCGGCGGCTTGCGCGACCGTCAATTGCTGCTTGGCAATCGCAACCGCATTGGCGGTTGCCTCAGCCGACGTGTCTTCGGCTCCATTATTTGTACACTTCCACATTTTTGTAGGGTCGACATTTTCACCATAAGTGCAGTTGGAGGTTGCCGCGGGCGCCGCAGGTTTGCCGGGCAGGGGGCCCTTATCCTTCTTAAGTTGGTCAGTAGCGTCTTTAACCCGTTTTTGGGCCAATGCCAGTGTTGCCGCTGGGGTGGTGGCAGCTGCGTCTTCGGCATTTTTCAGATTGGCGTTTGCCGTATCGAGGGCCGTCTGGTCCTTGGTCGCATCCGCCTTTGCCTGCGCCGCAGAGACGTCTGCCTTCTGCAGAGCGGTCAATGTCGCATTGACCGCCACGGGATCGTCTTGCGATTTCGCCGGTACGTATTGATCCAGGCAGAGCGGGTCTCTTCCGGGATCGAAAACGCTGGCGTCCGTGCATTGGTCTTCGGCTTCAAGCGTTGGCATCGAACTGCAGCACCCGAGAAACAACAGTCCCGAGATCGCAATGAGACGTGCGAATTGCTGGAACGGTAATGTCATGATCGTCTCCTTGGCGCCCCATGCGCGCCGATTGCAGCGTTGCTCTTCAGTCGTCGATTTGTGCGATTGGCTCCCGATATCCGATGCCGTACGTCCGGGAGATTGGACGCAACGTTGGTCCGCGGCCTGGCGTGTTGTGCGCGATTGATTGCGACGCACCTGCGGGGCTGCCCGGGTGGATCTCGAGCGCGAACAATCGTTGGCGATCTTCCTCCGACCCCCGCACCTGAAAGAAAGTGCCGATTGTTGCCGTGTCGACGAGCGGCGAGCGTCGCGATTTCTGCAGGCTGCGGAGCCCGCCTTCGGTGCTGATCGTCGCGTAGAGGGGCAGGCGGTCGTAAAGTTCGAGCCCGATGCCATAGGCAATCAGCGCGCCGGCGAGGTCCGCCATGCGCGGCGCCACGATCGCCCACATGTAAAGCGCGACCGGCGCTTCTCCGGCTGCTGCGAGATGGAAGAGTTCGGGAGCCTTGGGGTTGAGAAGACCCGCGGTGAGTGCCGCATGCCCCCTGTCGTTGAGCGGCAAGTAACTTGAGTAGCCCGCCAGCGTCGGATCGAGCCGCCTTTCGTCGAGCGACCGGTATAGTCCCCAGAACGAAATCGGGTTATGGGTATACACGGATTGCACAAATTCGAAGGGGGCGAGTTTGGGACCGATTTTCTGCAGGGATAGCGTGTAAATATTCGTCAAGTCTTCGAGTGTTGGATGTCTGACAAAAGTGAATAATCCTTCACGATCGTGATATCCAGGTTCGAATACTGGCGCTCTCTTTCCTTGCGGAACTGGCGCATGACCAGCACAATACAATTGTGCGGCCGCCTTGCCGGCGACATAATCCCCCATCGCACGCCCCGATTATTGTTTTTACAGCCCGGAGCAAAACGTAAAGTAATGGTTAAGACAGCGGAACACGCAGGACGTGTATCCCCCTATACGGAATCTCGAGAGGCAGTCCAGAACCGACTGCCGGATTGGGACGACTTCCGCGTCCTCATGACGGTCGTGAAAACGGGAAGCTTTAACCGGGCTGCCGAGGACCTTGGCCTTACCCAGCCGACCGTCAGCCGCAGGATTGCGGCGCTTGAAAAAGCGATAGGCGCTCAAATTGTCGATCGCGGCAGCGCCGGTGCGACGCTTACGCTCGAAGGTCAACGCATACTCGAGGAACTCACGATTGCGCACTCGGCTCTCGAGCGCGCGGTCAACAAGACGCGGTCGCGGACGCTGCATAAGGAAGAGGTCAAGGTTGTCGTAACCGATGGCCTGGCCGCCTATTGGCTTACACATTTTCTCCCGACGCTGTTTCGCGCATATCCCGAAATAGAATTGCGGATTTTCACGGCAAACGATTCCACGACCGACAAGCACGGGCACTTCGATCTCGCCATGCATTTTCTGGCGCCCACCGACCCGGATCTGGTCGCAATGCGTCTGGGCACGCTGCATTTCATGCCGTATGCGTCAGCCGGATACATTGCCGAACATGGATGTCCGGCATCGCTTGCTGATCTTTCGACCCATCGGTTGCTCGATTTCGCGCTCTATCTCGTTGACAAGGGATCATGGGTCACCAGACTTCCCGACAGGGTCGGACAAGAACGCATTCAGCTCTTTACCAATTCGAGTGCTGTATTGGCAGAAGCCGTGCGCAAGGGCGCTGGCGTAGCGCTGTTGCCCACTTACGCCTCATTGTTCGAAGAAGGAGTCGTTCCGATCGACGTTGACCTGCATCTCGAAACTCCGTTTTGGCTGTGTTATCGGCAGGACGCGGTCGCCAAGCCGGCCAACCAGGTCGTCGCACGGTTTCTGCGGCACATTTTCGATCGTAAGACCATGCCCTGGTTTGGCGACCGGTTTCTCCCGCCGCAAATGTTTCCCCGGACAAGTCCCGAAGCCATTATGCGTTCATTCAATATGCCGACGACTGCAATCCGCCCCGAAGGCGCGAGCCAGCGTTCCGCAATCTGGGGCCCCAGCCATGAGAGGAACACATGAAGCGCATTTGGACGATCATTGGCGTGGCCGACGTATCCCGCAGCTTCAAATGGTATCAGTCGCTGCTCGGCCTGCCGGAAACGGCGCCCGCACATGACGACTTCGGGCAAATCCTCGACTCGGATGGAACGGTCCTGCTCTGTCTCCACGAATGGGGCGCCCACGAGCATCCCCCGCTGACGAGCCCCGATTACGCCACGCCCGGCAACGGCCTTTTGTTGTTTTTCCGGGTCGACAATTTCGACGTCGCATTGCCAAGGGCCCGCGCGCTCGCAGGCAAGCTGGAAGAAGAACCACACCGGAATCCCAGCACCGGAACGATGGAATTTTCGCTCCGGGATTTGGACGGTTACTACGTCACCATCAGCGCGCTCGACGCGGCCTGAACCTCGCGCGAAATTCAGGGCAGTGGCGGGAAACGTCGGCTCCTGAAATTTCCGGTATTTTGGCGCAACGCCGGCCGGTGTTGGCTGGGGGACTAGGACATTTCGAGCGAGTGCGATTTTTCCAAATTGCGCAAGTACATTAGCACGTTAGCGGTCAAGGCGGTACACAAAACCGGTACACACATTCGAGTATTCCGCGGCGTTCCAATTCCCGTCAGAATACGAGATGAAATTCGAGAATGCTGGGACAACCGTGACCGATATGCCAACAGCTAAATCAGTGTTGAGTTCCTTTATCCTTAGCGCAGCACTCCTCTCAGGCTGCGATCAGCAACCGGCAGGAAAACCAGAAAAGTGGGAAACGATTTCGGGAATACAGTCGGACGGTACGCGGGCCAATGTTGATATAGATACGTCAAGTATCGACAGGACCTCAGATGGCGTCTCTGCGACTGTTACCGTGCGGATTACCGCTGACGATGTTAAACCCGTCACGTACCTATGCCCGGACGCTCACAGCGGACAAGCATGGGCACTTATCGGCGACATGCAAACGGGACACTTCGAGTCAGTAGCGCATGGCACTGCGAGCGAGGCGGTGGCGAAAAGAATATGTCAGCCACCAAACTGACCCACTTCTCTCCTTTGGTCACTGTCTCAGTTTGAAATCTTGCTAGGGTTTGTATGTGCGACGCACAGTTTCGAGTTTCGTTTGTCCCTTAGCCTCGGTCCCGTCAGCCTTTAGAACGCGGCACGTAAATCCGGGATAGGTGCGCTCAAATCGCTCTTTGATGAAACGATCAACCGTCATTGATCCCTTCATTGCCTTTGGAAACGGGTACTTGCCCAGCACGCCGTGGTTGGAAACTCTGACAAGGCCGCCTCCCGAGCCGGGATTCCGTTTGTGTTTTATCTTCCAGACATCGAATCCTTCCCGGTGAGAAATCTGCCGAATTCGCGTGAGAACTTTGGTCATTGTACCCCTCCTCCTTCCGGCAGGAATGACGTATGCTTAGCGCCAAGCATGAATGGAGTCGATATGCCCAAGCAGCAAAGTTTCGCAGACGAAGTTGGCCAGAAGCTAGGCTACCAAGAGAATATCACCTCCGACGGCATAGTCCGCTGGGATGGTGAGCGCCTTTACGTGAAAGAAATCGTCCACCGGAATGGCGTCAAAACAGATGAGCGGAGGCGTGACGTAACGGCTGAGATTGAGAATACGGTGACAGCGGCAACGTTTCCGTCAAACTGGACTAGGAGTTGCTACGACCGTTCAAGGCGATCAACGCGTCGAGCCAGATCCATTCGATTCAGAGATAGTACCTAGCGCCCGCGGGTTCATCCGATCAACCGGTCATAGTCGGCGTGCGAGCCGATCCAGAACCATGTCACGGTATCATCGTCCAATCGGCCAATTGCGCGCCAGTGAATGCCGATGCGGACGGAATAGATTTCTTCGCGACTATGAATTTTCTTGAAGTTCAGGCCTGGATGGCGTGGGTCCCTTCGCCATCTCGAATAGGTTCCGGCTGCAAGCCGCTGGACGCTCTGGGGCAAATCGTCGAAACACTGCCAAAACTCGGGCGTCGTGCGTGAGTTCACTGCTTGGGACGGTCCGACGGATCGAACGGAAGCGTCGTATCGTCGGCGATGTGCTCGCCGGCCCGCTTCGAGAGTCGCGCCAGATCGTGCTGGGATTTCGCGAAGCGCTCTTCCCAACCTCTTTCCGACTCGAGGTCATCGAGGATATTGACGGCGATCGCTTCCTGCTGCGCGTCGGGTAGCTCTTTGACCGCAGCCAAAGCTCTTTCAAGCATCTTGTTCATGGCGGGATTTTAGAGCGGTTTGGATCGGAGAGGAAGTCGCTCCGAGCGGCTTCATTTTTCCGGATTGACCCCGCAGCGCAAGCCTTCCGGGCTTTGCGCCATAATACCGGCGGGTATTGACTGGGGGACTAGGACACTTCGGGTGGGTGCGAAATTTCCGAATTGTGCAGGCACATTAGCACGTTAGCGGTCAAGACGGTACACAAAACTGGCGCACACATTCGAGTGTTTCGCGGCGCTCCTATTCCCGTCAGAATACGGGGCGTTGTTAGGCAGAAGGTCGCGTCGATGAGCGATGACGAGCAAGATTCAGATAGCCAATGGCGCAATCAAATGGCGCTCAATGCTTATGTTCTTAGTCGCTTGAAGCCGGTTGAGGCAGCCTATCAGCAAGGCATCACCAGTTTGTGGCTAGGAAACGGCACCGCGTCCATCGCCGTGCTCAGCTTCATCGGGGCCGCATGGCACGACGGACATTTTCCCAAAGAATTGCTGTGGCCTCTCACGTGCTTTGTATCAGGATTGATCGTAATGGGAATGGGAACCGGAACGTATCTTTTCACTGAGGGGAAATTTATTCGCTTGATTGAAGACCGTGACTCCATTTTGGATACGCCGGTTGGCAGCGCGAAAAGTCCCGCTCAGAAAGCTGGCCTCACGCTTAGAGACTCGCGCACAGTGATGGCATTTCCTGCGGCTGTCCTTTTCGCAGTTGGATGTACAATTGGCCTATTTGAACTTTGGTCAGCATCTTAGTTAGCCACCGACCTCGTCATCGCGATGTGGGCCGGGTGGTGCTGGGATCACAGAGGCTTCCAATCACGCGCGAGTCTCTGCGCTTCCATCAGTTGAGCTGAGGTCAATTTCGATGCTACGCGGTCGCGCTCTTTGACGACAATGCCGCGTCTGGGATCGATAGCTGGCCATCGTGCAACAGCCCGATTAAGCCACATGTACGACTGCACATAGTCCCGAGATACACCCCGGCCCTTCTCGTACATGGCCCCAAGTTCGTCCTGCGCTTGCATATCACCATGCTCAGCCGAAACACGAATCCATTTTGCTGCCGTGACATAATCCTGAGATACGCCGTTGCCGTTCACGTATGCTTCGCCGATGAACAGCTGGGCATTCGTGCTTCCTTGGTCCGCGGCTTTATGCCACCACATAAGCGCCTCAGAGTAATCCTTCGCTACGCCGTGACCTGAGTATAGCGCGCTTGCGAGTGCTTCCTCTGCGGAGCGAAAGTTTTGATTTGCTGCCCTTCGATACCATTTGGTAGCCTCGAACCAATCATGAGGCGCGCAGCCATAATCGCCCCCAAATTCGAACGTCACGCCTAGCTTAAACTGAGCGGAAGCATCTCCGCGCTCTGCTAGCGAGCGCCAAATTCTCTGAGCAGCTTGACAATCTTTGCGCATGCCAGCGAGGGCGTCTTCCATTGGACCAGCCGATGCGGGAACGGCCAGACTCAAAGTGAAACTAAGTGCCAAAAGCGCGGACTTGCTTGCCGTCAGCATGTAGCGAGATTCCTAATTTGGAAATTGGCACTTATGCGCCGCAACCAATGACATTGCGGCCACCAAGCCTGCGGAATTTCCAGCGGACAGGGGGTGATCCTGCAAATAAGTTTGGAAAACGGCGCGCGCTTCCGAAATTCCTATTGCTTGATCCGTCGGTAAGCAGGTTTTCGTTCGTCGCGCATTTAAGGATTGCATTACAAACAGTGCGTCGGTCAGACCTCGCAAATAAGTGGTGCAAGTCTGTTCGAGAAAATCTTGGTCTTCCTTAGTTCTGGCGTCACTGACAGAGTGCGTGCAGGCCGCATAAAGGGAGCCAGCGGTAAATGAATCCTGCGATGGCGTTTGTGCTGTCGCGGCGGAAGTCGCGCCAAGCGACATTATGAGAAGCAGCCTAGATAGCCCACAATGTTTCATGTTACGCCCCCATTTCTTGAGATTCTAAAGATCTACGAGTGTAACTGAAAGCACATATAACCCTCCTTTGCACTCCCCTCAACGTCAGGAACGCATTTCGTCCGCGATGCGCGCCACGGTGCCAGTTCCAACGCCAAGCGCCTTCGCGGTCTTGAGTATTCCGCCCCCGGCCTGCAATGCCCGCCGCACCGAAGCCTCGCGTTTGGCGTCTAATTTCGGCCTGCCAATCGCGCGACCGCTTTTCGTGCCATTACGCTTCGCGCGCGCTACGCCCGCTCTCACGCGTTGAGGTATTAGGGGCGGAGTGCAGTTCTCTTCAATATTACGGAATCACCAAAGCCGCTTATTCGCGAAAGCCTTGCCCGATCCGGATTTCAGATAGTGCTCGAACTCGCGTGCCCGTCTTTCGTTCTCGAATGCAAAATACGCGACGAGCGTCCAGGGACGATATTTGGCGGTATGAACCGAACGACCATTATTATGCGCTTTGACGCGTTCTCGCAGGTCGGTGGTAAATCCGGCATATCGCTGATCGGGGTCTGAGGCGCTCCTGAGCAGATA
>JBEKLK010000440.1:0-2647 GCA_050010235.1 Rhizomicrobium sp. | reverse complement strand
CCGAGGTCAAGGAGCAACTCCAAAAGGTCCGCGAGGGTGTCGACAAGATCGACAGAGCCCTCAATGAGTCCCGGGGTTAGCTGCCTCTAGGGCGTCAAGCCTCGCTGAAATCTCGTCCAGAAGACCCTCGACCGCCACCGCTACGTCTTGCAGGTCTTGTTCGTCGCGCTCCGAGTCGTCTGACAAAGACTTGACGGCCGCCTCGAGGGCAGAGATCGCCTCCTTCGCCCCTTCCGCCGCGACGGGCCACTCCAGGCTGTCCCTCCCTATCTTGCTGGGAAACTCGCCATTGATGATGACCCGCCAGAACGCCGTGAGCACCACCAACAGCACGACCACCACTGCCAGTCCCCGCTCGCCTCTGAGGATCCAGGCACTGTTGAGCGCATAGCTTGGACAGCTACCCCCGGAGCAATCGGGGCTTAGGAAGGTGGCAACCACCCCAGCGACGAGTATGGCGCCCCCGCAGAAACGGATGCCGAGATTGCCTCTCATGCCATAGACGCTAATGGGCGGCCGGACGTTAGGAAAAGAGTATGGCGGCAGTCAACAACCATCCGCCGTTCTACGCTTGACCCGACAATGACTCTCACCCCGAGCGAGTGGGCCGGCGTGATCGGTGCAGGTGGTGCTGTCTTTGGTTCAGCCGTCACAGGTGTGGTTACGCTGGGAATCACCGCTAGGACGGTCAGGAGCAATGAGAGGGAAGGCGAACGTCAGCGCAGCCATGAGACTCCATCCTGGTGGCGTGACTCAATCGTGACAAGCACCGCGATCAATACGAGCTCTTGCCCGTCGCCAGTTCGACTCCGTCGGACTTGCGAAAGACCGTGATTTCCTGAACACACGGCCCCTGCGTCACATATTGTCGAATCACTGCCCGACTTGTCAGGGGATCGCCGCCGTTCGTGTCTGTGTAATCAATCTCAATCTCGATTCCATCCATCGCCCACCATTGAGTTGAGAAGCACTCCGGGGTGCGGCCGCCTCGGAGAACAGAGACATTGACCCTAACAATCTGGCCCACTGGTACGAACTTGCGTGACACGTAAACATCGCCCATCAATGAGGGCCGTACGCGTGCACCACCGGCGATCGCTGCCACGCCTGAGCCGACGTTTTCAAAGGCAATCGAAAAGTGACTCACACCACCATCTGTTGTGTGGTGGAAGAACTCACCGCGATGCACCCTCTCGCGGTAGCGTCCGGGCGCGCCAAACAGAAGCTCCTCATCGATGGCATTGAGATCGCGGGGCGATGGGTCGGCCAGAACGGACGGACGTTCAGTTGGAGCGATTCTCGATCTACGTCCGCCATGCGCTGTGTACGGCGAGCCAGGATGAAGGTGCCGGCAGCAAGACTCAGCGTGCCGAGAGCAACCAGCGCTTCGATCGCCAGATCCCAGGCCGGGTGCCAGGGCACATCACTCTCACTTTCGTCTACCTCTGACCTTCGGTCGTGCGACCCAGGTAGCCATTCAGGTAGCCACAGTGCTGTCGATTCAGGATGACTCCTGTCGACCCCTGATGACACAGATGCCCTCTGACCTGCCCTAACCGTGACTCCTGTCGACTCCAGTCGACCCCTGATTAAAGCCCTGCCGGACTGGGGGTCAAGAGGTCGCGGGTTCAAATCCCGCCAGCCCGACTAGCGATGGATGACGGGTGAGAGCGTCCGAGATTCGGATGCTCGACATGGGCTCTTAACGCTTGTTACGCGAGTCAAAGGCTCACGGTCTCACGCCCTCGACGGAATTTTGCCGTCCGTTGTGACCGAGCATTGCTCCGTTGCTCAGGTCCGACTCCGGGGCTGTCGACACCGCGAGGGTGACGCCCCGGTCGCCACGACGTGCCGCTCGTCGGATCCTCGCCACCGTCCTGCTGACGGTCGTGGCCTCGCTGCCGGCTATGGCCCTGGCGAGCGCGGCAGGGGCCACCACTACCGTCCCCGGAGCCCCCGGCTGTCCGATGTTCCCCGCCGACGACGTCTGGAACACCCCCATCTCGTCGCTTCCCGTCAACACACAGAGCACCACGTGGATGGCCAGCATGGATGCGTCGGACACTTTCCTGCATCCCGACTTCGGTCCCTCCGGCGACCCTTCGAATCCTTATGGCATCCCCTTCACGGTGGTGCCGGCCGGAGAGCCCTTTGTGAGCATCTCGTTTCAGTACGCCGACGAAAGCGATCCCGGGCCCTACCCGTTCGGGCCCGACACGCCGATCGAAGGCGGTCAGGATGCCACCGGCGACCGCCACGCCATCATGGTCGACCCGGCCACCTGCACGCTGTACGAGCTCTACGACGCCACCTACAGCGCCAATGGGTCGACCGCCGGATCCGGTGCCATATGGAATCTGCGCAGCGACGCCCTGCGGCCGGCCGGCTGGACGTCCGCCGATGCGGCCGGGCTGCCCATTCTTCCTGGCCTCGTCGACTACGACGAGGTGGCGTCGGGATCGATGGACCATGCCATCCGCTTTACGGCCGAGTGCACCCAGGAGGCATTCATCTGGCCGGCCCGACATGAGGCGGGGCAGGCCGATGACGCTTGTCCACCCATGGGGGCACGGTTCCGCCTGGACGCCAGTTTCACTCTTCCGGCGTCGGAGTGCTCACCCATGTGCCAGACGGTCGTCACCACGAT
>JBEKLK010000439.1:0-2922 GCA_050010235.1 Rhizomicrobium sp. | reverse complement strand
CGCTGAGACGTCGGCGAATACCGGCGTGGCTCCCTGATATAAAACGCAGTTCGCCGTGGCGCAAAAAGTCATCGGCGTCGTGATCGCCTCATCGCCCGGGCCAAGTCCCGCCGCAAACGCCGCACCGTGCAACGCCGCCGTACCTGAACTGAAGCTTACTGCGTGTCGTGCGCCAACAAACTCCGCAAACCGTTCTTCAAATTCGCCTATCTTCGGTCCCGTCGTCAGCCAGTCCGATTTCAGGACCTCTACCACTGCCTCAATATCGGAGTCATCCAGGCTCTGCCGCCCGTAGGGCAACAGTTTCGCGCGCACCGGCTCGCCCCCGCGGATGGCGAGTGTCTCTGTTTTTTTGAGTGAAGTACTCATGCTGGCAGTCTGCCGATCAATTCCGTCATCGTCCTGAGGAGCAACGTGACGCGTGAGTCGTAAGCACCAATTAGGATGCCGGAGTCTCCGGCATAGGTTCCACAATCAAATTGTGCCGGCGTACTACACGGCGCCGCTGTGACTCCTGCAGCGGCGCGGAAGCGGCAATCGCGCAGAGAACATAAAACAGCGCAGCATTCGCGGGAATCTGCAGATTGAAGTCAACAAAACTATGCACCAGTATCCCGATACAACCGAGCAATGCAGCTACCGTGAGCGCGCCGCTCGCCGTCTCCGTCCAATTCTTAAGCTTGCTCGATGCCTGGCGGAAGACCAGCACCAAAAACCAAATAGCAATGCCAAAGCCAGCCAGGCCAGACTCTACCAGCAGTTGCAGGTAATCGTTATGTGCCTGATTCACAAAAAAAGTCGTGTAGAAACTCCGAAATCCTGGGTAGACCACGGGAAAAGTCCCAAGCCCCCAACCGAGCAATGGCCTCTTCAGCAGCATGTGCAAGCAATCGCGATCGATGCTCACCCGAATTCCACCGTTGATCTCTTCCCGGGCCTCAGAGTGAATGCTGATCATGCGCTGAGTCAGCTCATTACCGCCCATCCAAACCAGAAATACAATCACCAGCGCTAGAAAGCTGCCTAGCATAAGTGGCTGCTTCCAACTGCCGTCGCGCTTGCGAACCAAAAGCACGCTAAGAACCACCATCTGAGCCGTGAACGCTGCCATGCCTCCACGTGATCCGGAAAGGAAAATACTTCCAGCCATCAGCGCCGCGATTCCCGCCACCGCAATCTTGCGGTTCCCGTCCGTAAAGTGCGATGTTGCCAGCACCAGCGGGAACGGCATGAGCATCTCCATCAGCCCAGCGTAGTGATTGTGATTAACGTAAGGTCCATAAATCAATCCGCCCTGCTCCAGAGTAAAGACCCAATAGAGCTTCCCATTCGGCGCTAGTCCCTGCAGTATCGCAAACGAGGCCACAACCAACCCATATGCCGTAATTAATTTGGCCATCAACTCAAACTGGGAAGACCGCCGCAGCGACTGAGTCACGACAAACACCAACATGCCGTATGCTGCGTAAAGCAGCAGGTGCGAGTAGGTCACCAGGCGGTAGGCCGTTGTTCCAAGCACCCATTGCACCGCGATCAGCGCAAAGAAAGCCAACATGGGCCGGTAGACCACATTCTCGGAGACATTGATTTCGCCATTCGTCCATTGACGGTATGCCCAGATAGCCAACAGAAGCATGGCGCATGTTTCCAAGGCAAAAATCGACCACGGCTCAACCGCTCCAAACACCAGTGGCCCCAGCAACAGCACGGCGCAAGCGCCAATCAGCACCGCAGTATTCGTCAGCCTCGGCTGAGAAACTTTAGCGACGGGAGCGGGTTCGGGCTGCGCTGCCAGAGCAGAACTCACGGATTGTCCTTGGAGGCGGGAGAATTTTCAGGCGAATCATCAGCCGGCGAAAGCTCGAAATCATCGAGCCATAACTTGCCCCGGATCGGTGATCCTGCCGGGAAGCGCTCAATCGCTAATACCAGCAATGTCGTGGTGTTCGGCGTGGTCACCTTCGAATGAACTTCCTTCCAGAAGTCAGAATCATTAAGCGTGTCGCTGGCAAAGAGAGGCATACCTGTATAAGCATCCCGCAAAACAATCTGCGGGCCGCCCGCCCCCTGAAAATCAGCCGATTTATAGTAAGCCGAAAAATCGTAAGTAGTCGCACCGCGCACCGGAATCAGTTGTTGAATCCCCGCATCATTGATTCCCGGCCCTTCGAAGGTCAGCGACAGAGAGCGATGGCCCTCGCGGAAGTCGCTCGGATCAAGCACAGGCCGTACTCCCGTTCGATTGACGTAAGTCCAGTCGAAACCTCCGTTGAGGATATCGAGACTGAAATCGCCGTTTACGATCAGGTTATCTTCGCTCGGCAGATACGCCAGCAGCCCAAGGGAGTTGGCACTCTGCTCCCAGGCGGACATCGCAGCGTCGGGGCGACGCGCTCCAATAAGATAATGGATATAGTCATACAGATACTGGTTCGGGAATTTTTCGTGAAGTTGCGTAAGCTTGTCCCAGGTTTTGATGGCCCCGTCGGTCTCCTGTTTGCTGATCAACAGGTTGAGAAACATATAGAGAGTATCGGTTCGAGCCGGCACCACGTCGCGGAGCATAACGTCCGCGTCAGGACGCACGCGCCAGGCGGAGTGCAGAGCTGCGTCCGACAAAGCCAGATCGTTCTCAATCACCACGTGGAACTCTCGTAGCGCCCGGTCGACGTCACCATCGATCAGAAAAAAATTAGCCGCTTCCCAAGCCACGTCCGGCGCCGTCGGCTCCGCCTGCAATGCGCGATCCAATGCCGTTCTCTGGCCGGCAACATCGCCTGTCACTTGATAGGCGGCAGCCAGGTCGAACCAGTAATGAGCATCGTACGGATTGAGTTCAACGGCTCTTCGAAAATCCTCGATTGCAGACTGAGGATCACCCGCCATAAACGCGAAGTAGCGCCCTAGACGATGACGATAATC
>JBEKLK010000438.1:0-2745 GCA_050010235.1 Rhizomicrobium sp. | reverse complement strand
ACTTCCAGCTTCCAGGAAGGTGAGAGTTCAGCTTGGCCTGCGGATTTACTCAATAGCTCCAGAGTCCCTTCTCGCGCGTCCCATGCATAGAGGCCGTGGTTTGCTATGCTGTGCTTTGGTACCGGGATGCGCCCTCGTTACTTTGTGTTTATCACGCTGATTGCCCTATGTCACCCGTATCTTCGCGGGCAGGCATTAACCAATGCGTTACCCCCAAGCCCTGGAGCCCAACCTCAAACTCAATCGACAGATGTCCCTGACGATCCGGGACAGGAGGTTCTGCCGGCAGCGAAACCAGAACCTGCGCCGGAGGCCGGAGTGCCGGTGCAATGGGAGGCCGAGCGCCAGACCCGCGCAGGTGACGTGTGGACCCTGACCGGCCATGTGGTCGTCCACTACCGCGACTACATTCTCCGCGCCGACAAGGTCGTGTACCACCAGTCCACGACGGAGTTGGAGGCCGAAGGCCACCTGGAGGTTGCCGGCGGCCCCAACGATGTGCTCATCAACGCCGACCACGGCGAGATGCGGCTGAACCAGCATACGGCGCGTTTTTACAACGTGAGCGGCTCAGAGGGACTGCGCACGGTTGGGCGGACATTGGTTTACTCGACGGCCAATCCATTCCTTTTTTCGGGCAGGGTTCTGCTGCAGAACGGGGAGGACAATTACCGGCTGGTGGACGGATCGATGACCAATTGCCGGCTGCCCCGGCCTGATTGGCGGATTCGTTCGCGGGCCATCGACCTGGCCAACGGCAAAGCCTCCACGTCTAACGCCTTCTTCGAGTTTCTCGGCGTGCCACTTTTCTATGTGCCCTATCTGCGACATCCAACGGACGAAACCGGGCGCGAGAGCGGACTGCTGACGCCGGATCTCGGCGTGGGATCTTCGATCAAAGGCACGGTTCTGGGCGAGGAATTCTATTGGGTGATCAGCCGAAACATGGACATGATTGTCGGCAGCGAATACTGGAGTAAACGGGGATGGGCGCCCAACGGCGACTTCCGCTACAAAGGGCAGGGCCTGGACCACCTGACGGCGCGGTGGGATGCGTTGCTTGACCGCGGCGTGGAGGAACAGATAAGCGCCGTTTCAACGCCCGTGGCCGTTCCGCCCCGCGGTCAACTTTCATCCCCAACCGGCACGGAGTTGGTGAACCAGGGCGGCGTGGACGTGGTGGCATTTGGCCGCAAAGACCTTTCTCCTGAGACCCGCGTCGCGGGAATCGTGGAATTTCTGTCGAGTTACGTTTACCGGCTGGTCTTCAACGATAACTACTCGCTGGCTACCAGTTCGCAGGTGTCGAGCGATCTTTCGCTGACCCACGAGCACAATGGGTTCGTTCCCTCCGTCGCGCTGGACCGCTTTCAGACCTTTGCCAGTTCGGTCAACGGCGACGAAGCGAGAATCATCCATTTGCCCGGCCTGCGCTACGACGTTCTCGACCGGCCGCTGAGTGCTTCTCATGCCTACTGGGGGCTTGGATCGTCACTTGGCTATTTGACCCGGTCGGAGCCTTTTTTTCACGCTCGCAACGTGGGCCGAGTCGACTTTTATCCGCATCTCTACCTGCCACTTTCCGGGGGCGGGTGGAGCGCCGTTCCTGAATTTGCACTGCGCGACACTCTCTACACGATCAGTCAAAATCCTGACCTGACGGGCACCCGAGGCGGCACACCCACAATCAGCCACGATGCGCTGAACCGATCAGACATTGAGGCTTCCGTGGACATAAGGCCGCCGGCGTTCGAACGTGACTTTGCCCTGACACGCTGGAATCGCGAGTTGCGGCACGTGATCGAGCCTGAACTGACATACCGCTTCGCCGGAGGCATTGGCGCCCAAGCGCGCAACGTTTTACTGATCGACACAACGGACATTGTCACGAATACCAACGAGGCCGGCTACTCGCTAACCCAGCGCTTTTTTCTACGATCTACCGGTCAGCACCCGTGTTCCGCACAAGAGGCGCTGCCCTCGGGCGAATGCCCTGCCAAGCCGCGCGAATGGGCAAGTTGGCAGGTTGCGCAGAAGTTTTATATCGACCCCAACTTCGGGGGCGCGCTCATCTCAAACCGGCGCAACGTCTTCGACTCCACTCTCGATCTGACCGGCATAGCCTTTCTGACCTCTCCGCGCAACCTTGCGCCTGTTACCTCGCGGATTCGCTTTGAGGCCATCGACAATCTGCGCATTGAGTGGGACCTGGACTACGACGCCAAAGAGGGCCACCTGAATGCGGATAACATTTATGCCGGATACAGCCTTGGCCGAACGACCGTGGGCCTGGGCCACGCACTGCTCAACGCGGTCGACGAAAATGGCAGCCAGGCTTCTACGATCAAGAGCCAGCAGATTCAGCCCTTTTTCTCCCTCGGAAAGCCCACCGGAAACGGCCTGAATCTGGCGGCAAACGGCGGCTACGACTTCGTCCTTGGCCAATTCCAATATCTGGGGGCGCAGGCAACCTATAACTGGAACTGTTGCGGCCTTACTTTCGGCTACCGGCGATTTGATCTGGGCACCATTCGCGGCGACGACGCTCAATGGTTATATAGCTTTACCCTGGCCAACTTCGGTTCCGTTCCTGGAATCAGCCGCTCCAAGTCAGTGTTCCGCGACCCCACGCTGCCGCCGGCTTATTAAGGGCGATGAGCGTCTTTTTCTGCCGGCAGGCGCTCAGTGTCGATGGATCTTTTTTCAAAAGGGTTGAGCCGGAAAATCTGGGGTCCCCGCTTGCCT
>JBEKLK010000437.1:0-2682 GCA_050010235.1 Rhizomicrobium sp. | reverse complement strand
CTCCAGCGACGGCGCATTCGTGCAGGGATATGGAGCCGACATTGACGGCAACATTCTCCAGGGCGCGCTGACCAACATGACAATCCCCCTCGGCCAGGCCACCCAAGCCAAGGCGACCGAGAACGTCGATTTGCAGGGAAATCTAAATGCCTCCGGCAACGTCGCCGCGGGCTCGACTATCCTGACCAGCCAGGCCTTCACTTCCGGCGCGGGCGCTCCCACCGCCGCGACGGACCTTGTCGCCCTCACCGACCCAACCACCGGTGACCCACTGGTCAACGCCGGCGACGTCCTCACTTTCTCGGGCACCGTCGGCTCCGCCACCCAGCCGCCCGCCTCGCTGACCGTCACCGCCAGCACCACCGTCGGCGATCTCGAAAACTTCATCAATGAATCCCTCGGCATCAACACCAGCGTCACCGATGCCGGCCTTCCCCCACCCGGCGCCACCCTGCAGACCAACGGCGCCAACACTCAGTTGACCATCATCGGCAACAGCGGAACCGCCAACGCCCTTACCATGGGGTCCACCGGCCTCGTCGATTCCACCACCGGCGCAAATCCGTTTACCATCACCGGCGGCACCTACACCGACCCCGTCACCAGCACCGTCTATCAAAACGATCCCGTCGGCGAAAGCACCACCACCGCCCTGACCGCCTACGATTCCCTCGGAACTCCCATCACCGTTAACGTCACCGCCGTGCTCGCTTCCACTTCTGACACCGGCAACACCTGGCAGTTCTACGCCACCAGCCCCGACAACACCGGCGGCACCGGACCCGTCGTCGGCGCCGGAACCCTCACCTACAACAGCACCGGCCAATTGGAAAGCAGCACGGGAACCACCATCAGCGTCGACCGCACCGGCACCGGCGCCGGCACTCCCGTTGTTATGAACCTCGATTTCAGCGGCACAACCTCCCTCTCCAGCACCAGTTCGTCCCTGGTCATGAGTTCTCAGGACGGTTCGGCCATCGGTTCCCTCACCGGCTTCTCCATCGGCACCGACGGAACCATCACCGGCGCTTTCAGCAACGGCCTGACCCGCACACTCGGACAAGTCGCCCTGGCGAATTTCAATAACCCCCAGGGCCTCAGCGATCTGGGCGGAAATCTCTTCGTCGCCGGAGCCAACAGCGGCGTCCCACAAATCACCACCGCCGGCAGCGATAGCACCGGCGTCATCCGCTCCGGCTCCCTCGAAGAAAGCAACGTCGATATCTCTCAGGAATTCATCAACATGATCATCGCCTCGACCGGGTTCAGCGCCGCCAGCCATGTCATCAGCACGGCCAACTCGCTGCTGACCAACTTACTTAACTCGCAAGCCACATGATTATCCAATCGATCCAATCCGGCGCATCTCAACCGATCGGATCTGGCATTCGAGCCCTCGCGACAGGTGTTTATTCTGCTGTCGCGGGGGCCTTTTTCTTTTCACACGCGGTTTTCCCAGGAAGGGGTGCTGCATGATCGCGCTGACTCGTTTGAACGGACAATCGTTCGTCGTCAACGCCGAAAAAATCCGTTACGTCGAGGCGACGCCCGACACCGTCGTCTGCTGCGACACCGGCGAAAAGCTGATGGTCCGCGAGACCCTCGCGGAAGTCATGCGTAAAGCCATCGATTACGCCCGAATTATTCGCCGCCCCGTGACCGAATAGTTCTTGGCGCAACTCATTGGCACGTCCAGCGATCCCTTTTTCTTGCCGATAGTCTTAATGACCGGACTTGCGGTCTGAGTCATTATCGGACGTATCAAAGGGAAGGCAGTCGTCATGGCCGAAAAAGAGAAAGAAAAAAAGAAAGCCGAAGCAGCCGCCGACAAAAAGGAAGCCGCCAAGGGAGACGCCGCAGCCGCGCCCGCGGAAGGCGCCGCATCCGCCGGCGGTAAGGGCGGGATCGCCGCAATTCTGAACCAGACCCCCGTGCTCCTGGGCGGCGTTATGCTTATCGAGGCCATCGTCCTCTTCGCCGGCGTCAAATTCCTCGGCAGTGGCGCCAAAAACGCCAACGCCGATCTGACCACCCAGCTCTCCAAGGACTCGGCCGACGCCACCTCAGCCGCCGGCGCCGATCAGGAAGTCGAAATCCAATTGCTCGACGACAAATTCCCCAATCGCCTCAGCGGCCGCACCTTTTTATATGATGTGGCCATCTCCCTGACCGTTAGAGCGCCCGACGCCGACAAGGTGAAAAAATCAATTTCCGACCACGACGCCTTGATCAGGGACCGCGTGCGTACGATAATCGCCACGTTAGACCCGGATAAACTGGGCGGCGGCTCCGAGCCGGGTCTGGAGACGTTGCGACGTCAGGTGAAGTACCAGTTGGACGAAATCATCGGCGATGGAATCGTCGACGAAGTCCTGGTGCCCAAGTGCCTGTCGTTCCGCACGGATTATTAATCGCCGCCGGCCGCGCATGAACGCGCGGTCCGTTCGCCAAGGATGGTGACGCATGGCTGACCAAACCCCTCCCGCTACACCCGCTCCCGATCCATCGGCCGAAAAGCCCGCGGAAAAACCCGCGGAATCCGCCGCTCCACCGCCCGCGCCGAAAGCCGCAGCCGCCCCAACCGAACCAGCCGCCGCTGCTCCTGTCGCTGAAACCGGCGATGCCGAAAAAGCCGCACTAGCCGGCGATCCCGCGGCCCCCGCCCCAACCGCCGAACCAAGC
>JBEKLK010000436.1:0-2651 GCA_050010235.1 Rhizomicrobium sp. | reverse complement strand
TGCTGTTGGCCTCGAGCGCCTTTGCCGCAACGAAAGGCAGCTTGGAAATCAGCCGCCCTGTGAACGTCAACGGAACAACCTTGCAGCCGGGTGATTACAAAGTCCAATGGGAAGGCGCCGGCCCCAACGTTGAGTTGAGCATTCTGCATGGCAAGAATGTGGTAGCAAAAGTGCCTGCACGTGTCGTTGAACTGCCGACGGCATCTAACAGCGACGCTGCCGTGACCCACACCAATGAGAGCGGAGCCAGCACACTGGCCGGCCTCCGCTTCCAGGGCAAGAAATTTGCTTTGGAGCTGGGTGAAGCCAGCGATGGGATGCAGTCAGGTTCGAGCAAGTAACTGCTGAAGGCACCAATAAAAACGCACCTGTCATCCCGAGCGAAGCGAGGGATCTTGGTTCTTGCCAGCACTGGCAGTATAGACGCTGTGGGCAAAAACCAGGATCCCTCGCTTCGCTCGGGATGACACTTCTTGTACCCTGGAACAGTTCTGGACCAGTTTTCAGTTGGGCGAAGCCAACACGTCGTCGTAGTAGTTGAGCACAGCTCGTCGCGGCTTCGCTTTCAAACCCTTCAGTGGAACCTTCTGCTCGACCGAGTTGTTCCCCGTAAGCCGGGCTCGGCCTAGAAAGAACATGCCCCCGTCCGCCAGTTCCAGGTAGATCGGCACCAGCATGTGGAAGTCGTCCTTCACGTTGGACTGCGTAACCTTGAAGTTGAAGACGACGTTACCATCGGCTCCGGTATCGAACGAAGAGTCGAAGTTGTATGTGGGCAACTGCGTGCCGTAGACGTACTGGTTGAAGAACCAGTCCATTTTCTGGTTCCCCTCCAGATCCATCTCGCGCGTCATGTGCTTCTCCACCATGGCCTTGAAGTCTTCGGTGGTGGCGGACTTGCCGGCGTAAGTTTTTACGAAATCCTGCATCAACTCCTTGAAGCGCTGGTCACCGGTGCGGTTGTCATGCATCATCATCCGGATCATGTGCAGGATGTAGGCGCCTTTGGGGTAGATGAGGTCTCGCGTGATGTCGAACCCGGCGCGGCTGTTATTGAGCCGATAACCCATCGTTACCGGACCCACGTCGATCGGGCGAAAGCCGTCCTTGTTGCGCTGCGTCAACATTTCTAGCTCGTCGTGCCACAGGGCAGCGAATCTTTGTGGCTCTTTGCTGTAGATCGCCTGCAAGTAGATGGACGCCGAAGCCTCCGCAAAGCCCTCGCTCATCCACTGATCGCGATAGGAATCCCAGGTGACCGTATGACCCCACCATTGATGCGCCACCTCGTGGGGAGCAACCACTCTGAAGTAGCCATAGGGATCGTCGCCGTGAAAGACACACTTTGGGCAACGGTTGCGAATCATATTGATCAGCGAGTGGCGCGTGGTCGTGTCGAAGAAGTATGTGATGGGCAGGTAAACCAATCCAGGCCAGGACTGGCCGTAGTTATCAGCTGTGTGCTGGGTGACTTCCAGCTGTTTGAAGGGAGCCGGACCAAAATAGTCTGAATATAGCTCCACCGCCAGTTCCGCCTCCGCCAGTGCCTTCTTGTTGAGGGCGGTTGTGCTCATCGAGCCCAGCGCCACACCCTCTTCTCCCATGTGAGATCCCAAGGTCGGCAGCTCTCCATTCGCCGCGTGCTGCACGCCCTCCACCCAATCCGGCGGATTCTCGTTGGCGAACGATTGCACCACGTATTGGGGCTTGGTCAGTTTGGCCTCTTCCATTTTGAATCTGCCGAAGTTGAAACCCGCGACTACCTGCGGTGTGGCGCTGCTCCAGCGACTCGTTCCTTCTTTCTCATTATTCTCACTGGGGACCCCCGTAGCGGCCATCTTCATGCCCTTGGGAATATGGAAGGTCATTTCGTAATTGGCGAAGTTGCAGAAATGGCAATCGGCGCTGTTCGGGTACCAGTTGACGCGCGCGATAGGATAGTAGTTGTCGCCTCCTTCGTTGAGAACCGCGTCCTTACCGCCATAAGAGGTCGTGATCGCATACTTCTCGCCGGCGGCCAGAGGTTTCGGGAGAATCACGGAAAACTGGGCATCGTCATTCTTGTCTTCCTGAATGAAGGCGAGGGGCTGCCCGTTATCCCCAGTGACGCTCTGCACTCGCAGCGTGTGAAACAGGTTGAGGGGCACGACGCGCACGCCGTTGCTCACCGCCAAAAAGCTGGTCGTGGCCTTCCCCGTCAGGTTGGCATTTTTCTCGATCACCGTGTCGAGTTGCTCGCGTTCAATAGCAATCCGCCAGTTCTTCTGGTTTCCCGTAGCGGCTCCATTCTTGTACTCCGTTGAGAAATGGAATGCCGCCCAACTTCCATATTTATCTTCGTCGTAGGTCATGAACTCGACTTCCTCGGGGGCCACAGGAAAGCCGATATGCACCCCGTGCGGATCGATGACATACAGTTCTTTCCCGTTGTAGCGTTTGCCATGCACAAAGGCCACGAATAATCCGCCTGGTTCAGGACCCAGCACATCCTCCAGGATGCGGGCGTCGAGGTTGTACTTCAGTTCCTGATCGTGACGCATCGCGTTCTGGCTGTCCTTAAGCAGACCGGCGTCGCAACCGCCTGAAGCCGCACTGCCCGCTTTCTTGAGCTCTTCATACGTCGAGTCAGTGAAGCGCAGCACGAGGTGCTC
>JBEKLK010000435.1:0-2530 GCA_050010235.1 Rhizomicrobium sp. | reverse complement strand
GCAGTGAAGAGCCTGTCCCGAGCGAAGCCGAGGGAATCTGGGCGAGCCGCGCGATGTGGCGCGTTCTTTGCGACACAATAACCGCGCGTTTGGCTCGCTTCCCTATCAAACTGCACCACTACCTGAGTCTATCGTCCCTTGTCTGTAACTACAAAAAGAGTTACAACATAGCTTGAAACTGGAATGAACAGGGATGAAATACGAATGGGACGAGCTTAAGAAGCGGAAGAACCTCGCCAAGCATGGCCTCAGTTTCGAGGATGCCGAGCAAGTGTTTTCCTGACCTTGCGTCACTTTCGAAGACGATCGCTTCCCTTACGGGGAAGAGCGGTTTGTCACCTTGGGCTTGCTGGACCGGGCGTTTGGTTGTCATAGCCCACGCACCGCGCGATGAGGGTACGCGCATCATCTCCATGAGGAAAGGGAACCGGCGTGAACAGGAAATCTATCAAAAGCGACTTGCCGCGAATTGACCGGATGAGGGACGCCGATATCGACTATTCGGACATTCCTCCGCTGGACAAGACGTTTCTCAAGAAGGCAACCACCGCTTGGCCTCCGGCCAAGAAACAACTGACGATTCGTCTCGATGCGGACGTGCTCGATTGGCTCAAGGGCCATGGCAAGGGCTACCAGACACGCATTAACCGCATTCTGCGCGTGGTGATGGAGAGTCAGCCGCGACGGACTACTCATCAATAGGCCGCCCGCTCACCCAAAGCGCCGCCGCGTCGTGCCTAACCTCACATCGTCAAAACGACGCGGAACTGCGCCTTCCCGCTCAGCATGCGCTCGTAAGCCTCGGCCGCCTTTTCCAGCGGATAGGTTTCAATCATCGGACGCACGCCGCTTATTTCGGCGAAATGCAGCGTGTCCTCGGAATCGGCTGGTGTTCCCGAGGCCCAGCCTTGAATCCCGCGGCTTCCACTGATGAGCTGTAATGGCGTCACCTCAATAGGATCGAATGCCGCACCAATCACCATAAGCGTGCCATTCGGCCCCAGACCGTCGATCAGTTCTGACATCGCCTTCGAGTTTGGAGCTGTCGCCAAAATGACCCGCGCCCCACCCAATTTTTGTAATTCCTCGGCTGGCTTGGTCGATGCGCTGTCGATATACACGCTCGCTCCGAGTTTCTTTGCGAGTGACGCATTTTCAGATCCGCGTCCGATAGCCGCCACCTGATAACCAAATTTGTTCGCAAACTGAATTCCCAAGTGCCCGAGACCGCCGATACCTTGCACCGCAACCAAGTCGCCGGGTAATGCACCGCTATGCCGCAATGCGTTGTAAGTCGTGATGCCGGCGCAAAGCAGTGGTGCCGCGTCGACGTCCCTTAGACCATCCGGTATCGACACCAACGCTTCCACGGGAGCGATCATGTATTGCTGGTACCCTCCGTCATAGCTGATGCCACAAACTTTCAGGTTCCGGCAATTGCGAAAATCTCCGCGCCGACATTCGCGGCAAGTGTTGTCCTGCCCGCCGTGCCAGCCGACGCCGACACGCTGCCCTTTTTTCCACACCGAAACTCCGTCGCCGACTTCATCGATGATGCCTGCAACTTCATGTCCCGGAACTCGGGGATACTGAATGCCAGGCCACAAGCCGTCCTTCGTAAGCACGTCACTGTGGCAAACCCCGCAGGCCTGCACCTTGATGCGGACGTGTCCTGCATCCGGTGTAGGAATCTCGCGCTCGACGATCTCGAAAGGCGCTCCGGGTTTAGAAACTTGCGCCACTTTCATTTGCGCCATCTTCATTGGTACTACTCTGCTGGTTGCCATAAATCCTCCTATGAATTTCGGCTGTGGTGTTCCTGTCAAATAGCGCAGGCATAAAAAATATTGTACTCGGAACGCAATTTGCAAACGACATTCACCTGGGCGACTGCATCGACCGGAGAGTGGTCATGCCATTTCTCACGAATGTTTGACTTTTCACCTGTTCAGATTTCACTTCTCCGTTTATTCTGTCTGATCGTTTGACAATGTCTCAACGTATGTCTGCGAATTGGACGCATGAAATTCCTGAAACGCTGGAAGACCCAGATCCTCCTGTTCTTCGCCGTAGTGGGGCCGGGGTTTATTACCGCGAACGTCGACAACGATGCCAACGGCATTTACACCTACTCGGCTGCCGGGGCGCAGTTTGGGAACCTGCTGCTGTGGACGTTAATTCCGATCACATTGGCCTTGATTGTGGTGCAGGAGATTTCAGCGCGAATGGGCGCGGTCACCGGCAAGGGCCTCAGCGATCTGATCCGAGAGGAATTCGGGTTTCGCGTCACCTTCTTGATGATGATTGGAATCCTGGTCATCAACTTCGGCAATGTGGTTGGGGAGTTCGCCGGAATCGCCGGTAGCCTCGAACTCTTCGGCCTCTCAAAATACATTACGGTTCCGGTTTGCGCCGTCATCGTCTGGCTCATCCCGGTCAAGGGCCAGTACAAGAGCGTGGAAAAGATTTTCCTGGCCGCGTCGTTCTTTTATGTGACCTATATCTTCGCAGGTTTTTTTGCCAAGCCAGC
>JBEKLK010000434.1:0-3043 GCA_050010235.1 Rhizomicrobium sp. | reverse complement strand
GTCCGCTAAAAAGTGCCGCGTAATTGACGATGTCAGCGTGGTGCAGAGGACGGCCAAGCCGATTATCGCGTATCCGACGAAAGGTGCGATTCGCGCTCGTTCTTGAATAGCTGCAGATCGGCATCCACCATTTCATTGACCAGTTGCTCGAACGTGGTCTTGTGGCTCCAGCCCAGCCGTTGCCTCGCCTTCGCCGCGTCGCCACGCAGCACGTCGACCTCGGTCGGACGAAAATAGACCGGATCGATCTCGATCAGCGTCTCCCCGCTTTTGCGATCCAGCCCTCGCTCTTC
This sequence comes from Rhizomicrobium sp., assembly GCA_050010235.1. Lineage (GTDB taxonomy): Bacteria > Pseudomonadota > Alphaproteobacteria > Micropepsales > Micropepsaceae > Rhizomicrobium. The sequence goes on along the minus strand of JBEKLK010000434.1, from coordinate 2,750 downwards.
CGCCTTTGCGCCTTGCCAGACAATCTCCCGCCCGACGCGCCCAAACGCCTTCTCGGCAAATTCCCGCACCGAATGTGTTTCCCCGGTCGCCAGCACATAGTCGTCCGGCTCCGGCTGCTGCAGCATCAGCCACATCCCCTCGACGTAATCTTTGGCGTGGCCCCAGTCTCGCCTTGCATCGAGATTGCCCAGATAGAGCTTGCTTTGCAGGCCCATTTCGATGGCGGCCACGGCGCGCGTGATTTTCCGCGTCACGAAGGTTTCCCCGCGCACCGGACTTTCGTGATTGAACAGGATGCCATTGGAAGCGTGGATGGAATAAGCCTCCCGGTAATTCACGGTGATCCAGTAGGCGTAGAGCTTGGCAGCTCCATAAGGCGAGCGCGGACGGAACGGTGTCGTCTCCCGTTGCGGCTGCTCCGCGGCGTTGCCGTACAACTCCGACGTCGACGCCTGATAAAATCGCGTTGAGCCCTGCATGCCCAAAATGCGGATTGCTTCCAGGATGCGTAACGCACCGACGGCGTCGGCGTTGGCCGTGTATTCGGGCGTTTCGAACGAGACCCAGACATGGCTTTGCGCTGCGAGGTTGTAGATCTCGTCAGGGCGGGTTTCCTGAATGATGCGAATAAGATTGGTCGAGTCGGTTACGTCTCCGAAGTGCAGAAACAGCTTTGAATTTGTCCAATGCGGGTCCTGGTAAAGATGGTCGATCCGGCCACTGTTAAACGACGAAGAGCGCCGCTTCACGCCGTGCACGACATATCCCTTGCTGAGCAAAAGTTCGGCCAGATAAGCCCCATCCTGCCCCGTCACTCCGGTTATCAAAGCGACTTTGTCGGCCATCGAAAGCCAATCTCCATTGCACCTGTGATCGCGGGCGAATCACCGTGGCGCCCATTAACCGATAGGTTATTACCACGTCACGCGTAGGTTGATGCTTAAGCCTGCAGTAACGATCCAAACATCAAAATCCTTGATTCGCTAAAAACGTGCATGATAGCGCTCGGTTGCTTCCTCCCTCGCGATAATTCCGGCGCACCATTGGGGATAGACTTCCGATGCGGATGAAGGCGATCGGACGTTGCAGAATCTGCGATTCCGACCAATTCCGGGAGTTGTTCGACCTTGGTCAGCTCCACTCCTGTGGGGTTTTCCCCCGGCAAAACGAGGCCGACCCGCCGGCAGCCCCGCTCAATCTCGTTCAGTGCGCCGCGTGCGGCCTTGTTCAGCTGTCCCACGATTTTGCCGGCGATGATCTTTTCCGTTCGACCTATGGGTACCGATCCGGCCTGAACGAAAGCATGGTGAGCCATCTTGGCCGCATCACCGGGCACACTGCTGTCCTCCTACAGCGTCGCCGATATCGTGCGCATTGGCATCGATCCGACGATTTCGCGCTTCAAGAAATACTATCCGCCTGGCGTTCTTACCCTCGACGAGTTTTTTAACGAGGTGAATTTTCGCAAGCTTTGTCCTTCCGGATCGCCGCGGATCGTGACCACCATTGCGATGTTTTACGATCTTCCGTCACCGAACGATTTCGTCCGCGATGTCGCCCGCATTCTTAAGCCCGATGGTGTGTGGATCCTCGAACTGAGCTATCTCCCGAGCATGGTTGATCGAAATTCCTTCGACACAATCTGCCATGAGCATCTCGAGTATTATTGCCTGCGGCAAATCGTCGATCTGGCTGGACGGCATGGGCTGCGCGTATTCGACGTATCGCTCAACGACGTCAATGGCGGGAGCTTTCAGGTTTGGGTCTGCCACGCAGACGCCCCCTATCCGTCGAACAGCGAGGCCATTGCCGGTCTTCTGGAAACGGAAGAAAAGCAGGATTATGCCAGTGGCATGCCAGTTCTGGATCTCAAAGCACGCGTCAATTCTGTCCGAAGCGAGGTGCTTGGATTTTTAACGAACGTCCGCCGTCAGGGTAAGCTCGTTCACGGTTACGGCGCTTCGACCAAAGGCAATACATTGCTCCAGTTTTTTGGCATCGCGCCGGAATTGCTGCCTGCAATCGCCGAGCGCAATGAAGAAAAATTCGGCTGCCGAACGCCGGGCACTGGAATCCCGATCATTTCGGAGGACGAATCCCGGGCGTTACGTCCGGATTATTATTTCGTTTTGCCCTGGCACTTCCGGGAAGCCTTTCTGAACAGAGAGAACGAATTCATTGCGCGTGGGGGGCGCTTCGTTTTTCCATTGCCGAACCTCGACATCGTCCCGGCTATGCCCAAATCCCTGGCGGACCTGCCCACGACATGATTTCATCATCGGCACACCCCTGCCCCGCCATCGTGCGCCGCGCCGTCGTCGTAGGCGCCTACGGTCAGGATGGACGGCTGCTTTGCGCCGAACTCGAAAACCAGCATTATCAGGTCACCCGGATTGGCCGGACCACAATGTCCACGGGGAAAGACCCGGCGCGACCGTTTGACATCCGTGACGCCGCGGCTGTCGATCGACTTGTGGATGCCACCGCGCCCGATGAAATCTATTACCTCGCCGCGCATCACCATTCGGCGCAAGAAAGCACGGGAGATACCGCGACGTTGCTGCGGGAAAGCCTAACTGTTCACTGCCTCTGTCTCGTCAACGTTCTCAGCGCCATGGCGCGCCTGCGCAGCAAAGCGCGTTTGTTCTATGCCTCATCGTCTCTTGTATTTGGTAATCCGGACGAGGCCCCTCAGAACGAAAATACGCCGCGACGTCCGGTCTGCGCCTATGGCACGACGAAGCTTGCG
>JBEKLK010000433.1:0-3263 GCA_050010235.1 Rhizomicrobium sp. | reverse complement strand
CCGATCAATGCCGGTTCCTATGTGCGGATCTGTTACGACCCTCAGGATCACGCGATACTCCGATTGTCGGTCAGAGACTTCCGCGGAAAACTGCCAAACTATGGGATAGGTTGGCCATTTTCAGACGAGGCTGAACGACCTCAGCCAAAGATCGAAAAAGCCTCTGTTGTTGCCCATGCGCCCGCCCCAGAGTTTCTCTGGCTGGGTGACGTTTGGATGGCAATGTGGGTCGCGGATGCGATTGCCGTCCTAAGTCTTTTTGTTCCCTACCTCAGAACGTTTTGGAAAGTGGGTACAATCGAATTTGAGAGCCTCCCCGTTCCCGCGTGGCTTCCTAAGGATCGCAAGTTCAAACTTCGAAACAATCTGGCTCTTTGGAAATCTACTGGGGGAGAAATCTGGGTGCGACCGCGCGGCTTTAATTTCCTCCGCATACCCAGCATGGCAGCGAGGTTCGTCACGAGCGACAATCGGATCATTGAAGGCGAACTGCGATTTTCGTCGGGCTTGCCATTCGTATTCCTGCTTTTCTTCGTATCGGCATTCATGCTTTTCTCCCAATCGATGCCGGGAGGAGTGCTATCCGCAGCGGCATTTGTCGGGTTCGCCGCATTCATGTTCCTGATAGTGATGGTCTTCAGTCGAAACAGGATTGGGGCGAGAATGAGACTGCTCGCCCTTGACGCCGTGAGTGAGATGCGGGAACGGCAGAAATGAGCGCCAAGAAAACGCGGATAATGTACGTCGAGCGCAAGACAGAGAGCTTGAACGGTCCCGCTAGGATTGGCCGCGTCGCGTATTCAAAAAGCGGACGCACACTTAAATATGAGGGGAGGAAGTTCGGGAAGGTCAAGAGCGGCCATTTTCAAACTGACCCACTACCTGCAAGTGAAACCACTTCGATGTAGACACGGGCGACCATTACTGGATTTCCGGACCGCGACGTATACCCACAATCAACGCTGCCCGTGGAAATCGACGAGGACGTGAGGGAAGAATACCGGACGGCCATCCGAGGCCAGCCACAGAACAAACACCTTCCGAGGGCCAACTAGCTATTTGCTTAATTGGCACCGGAATTAGCACCGCACACACCGAGACGGCGCGAAACTAGCCACAAATTCGGAAGCCAGTGGCGCCCGAAAATCCGCAGAAATTGGGACTTTTTGGGTGGTCACGGGTTGGGGCGAGACGCTGGCGCGCGCATTAGCAAAACGCCGCCTTCAGCCTCTCGGCCACAGCTCCGCAACGGGGTCGCTAACCATGCGGGGTCGCGCAAGACACGATTCCGAGCCGGTTTCCGTGGGATTTCCGGACATATAATCAAGGACACTTAACCGAACCTGGGGTTCCACCGCCGATGCTCTTGCAAGCGTTCGGGGTCGGGCGCAGCATCGCGTTTGTGGGGCCGCCTTTGCGGGCCGCTCCGCCGCATCGGCCGCGAAGGCGCATTGCGCGGGACCGCAGGCAGCGCCTTCGAAAAGAGATCCAGGAGCGGCGTGGGCGATGAGCCCCTCGCGGACGTAATGTCTGGTCTGCCTCGGCTCGAAAAGCTTCGGCAGGCAAGTTCGGCAACATGTGAGCCGAACCGAATTGCTGGAGGATCAAGTCATGCAGGTTAAGCACATCTTGCGCGAGAAGGGCCGCGAAGTCGTCACCATCACGAGCGACGCCACTTTGTCCGAGGCGGCGCGGTTGCTCGCGCGCAAGCGCATCGGCGCGCTGGTTGTGCGCGACCGCGACGGTGTCGTTGCCGGCATCCTGTCCGAGCGCGATGTCGTGCGCGCGGTCGCGGAAGCCAGCGTGTCCGCGCTCGCCCAAAGCGTCGCCCTGCATATGTCTCGTGCGCTCACGACGTGCACCGAAGCCGACACGATCGACGATTTGATGGAAGTGATGACGCGACGGCGTTTCCGGCATGTGCCCGTGCTGGACGATTCCGATCGTCTTGCGGGCATTGTGTCGATCGGCGACGTCGTCAAATCGCGCATCGAGGAAACCGTGCGCGAAGCGGCAACGCTGCGCGAATACATCGCCGCCGGCTGATTTGCGGCCTGCCCACGAAACCTTCGAGATACCGGCTGCATCATTTGATGCGGCCGCCTGGTTCCCTCGCGTATCGATTAACGTTTTGGAACTGCGCGTCCGTGTGGGCGTTTCCCCTCCGTCAGCAATCGACTGTCGCGCCGCACCCCCGCGGAACGCGCAGCAACGGAGACGATTCGATGAATACCAGGAAACTCGCCCTTGGCGGCGTCGCGGCTCTCGCGCTTGCGCTCACCGCCTCGCCCATGTTGGCGCAAACTTCGTCGCAGCCCGCACCCCAGGCCACGTCTTCCATGCCGGGCACGTCTTCGCAGGACAATGGCCTCTACGGCTCCCAGGTGAATTCGCCGCAATATTCTTCCCCAGCGGCCAAACAGGAAACCAAACAGCTCAACGAACAGGGCGTCGACGGAACAACGGCGTCGCCGGCTGTGCTGAATGGTGAAACGCCGGCAACGAGCGCAACGCCGTCGCAGAGCGGATATGTCGGCCCCAATCCCCAGACCCCGCCGCAGACGACCCCGCAAAGTTCCATTGCGAAGCCGATGCAGCTTGCGCAGGCCGATCCGCAGCAGCAATACCAGGATCAGCAGCAACAATATCAGGCGCAACAGCAGCAATATCAGAATCAGCAGCAGGACTATAAGGATGCGCAGCATCGCTATTATCGCGATCTGCACGAGTTCGATCAGGCGCGCTGGAACTATATCGATTATCCGCATGCCTACGCCTACGAATATGGCGACAGCGGCCGCCTTCAGCGCCTTTATCTGATCGCGGAACCTACCCAGCAGCTTGCCAATGCTCCCGTCGAAGGCCCTTCGGGCGCGTTCGTCGGACGCGTTCGCAACGTCGAGACTGCCGTGGATGGTCGTCCCAGCCGGGTCGAGATCGCACTCAACAGGCGCGTATCGGTGTGGGTCAGCGCCGGCGATCTGCGCTTTGACGGCGATGATCACGTCGTGTTCACGGACCTGACGCGCGATCAGCTGTGGAACATGCCGGGCAACGAGTGGGACAACGCCCCGATGTAATGTGATTTGTTTAGGGTTCGATGTGACGGCAGGCCGGCGGTTTCCGCCGGCCTGTTCGTTTATGCAAGCACTCCCGCCGCTAAAGCGGCGAGGCCGCCGGCGAGCGCAATATCCTTGACGAATTGCGTGCGTTCGGCACGGTCGGCGAAATTGCGATGAAACACGATGGCCGTCGCGAGGCAG
>JBEKLK010000432.1:0-2548 GCA_050010235.1 Rhizomicrobium sp. | reverse complement strand
AATTCGCTGGCTGGCCGGAGGGGCACGTCAACGTCATTCTATGCAAGACGTTTTTGAAATCCGACGCATGAGTCCCCCTTTCCGCCTTCGCCAAGGCTACGGCGGACACGGACTATTTATTGACCCACCGAAGCTTCAGCGTAGGCGGGCCGTCACGCGGCTGGCGCCGCGCGACACCTTCCCCTGAAAAGGGGAAGGCTAAGAAATGGAATTGCACTCGACTTTTTTCTAGCCTTCCCTCCTTCGCGGGGGAAGGTGGACGCCTCGCAACTCTTGCGAGGCGGACGGAAGGGGGCGTGCAAAGCTCACCCCGATCGACCGAGCCAGTTGACAGAAAGACCGAACCGGGATTAAAGTCCGAAAAGAACACATCATGAACGAACCGTGGGTTTATGGGCCCTGCGGCTGGGAAAGGTTGTGCCAATGTCCGTTCCGTTATTTTCCGGTTCAACGGAAGCATCCGGCCGCTGCGGCCGTGCCCGGACCGTGCGGATAACAGGCGGAATAACAGGCGGATATCAGGCGAAGAACAGGGAAATATCAGGGCTCGTTTTCGCCTGTTCTCGCGAAAAAAAGCCGTGCATTGCCTGGGTTTTTCGCACCGAAAACAGGGCTGAAATTTTTTTGCGAAAAAAAATCGATGAAAGATCGAACGCCGGGAGGTTTTCCACCCGCCCCTTGAGGGCGGGTCGAAGGTGGATTCGCGCGTGAGCGCGAAGACAGCTTCGGGGCGGGGTACTGTCGATGGAGCACCCCGCCCCGAAATTTTCTTCTCGCTGGCGCTCAATGAAAATTTCGACCCGCCCTCAAGGGGCGGGTGGAATATATGCAGGGGTGAATATTCCGTACTCAGATCAATTCGCCGCCGCGCGCGGCCGCACATAGGACATCCGGCAGATGAGTCCTTCCGGCGGATATTCGATCGTCACGCGGCCGTCTTTCTCGCGCGTGGTGACGGCCTTGATCACGCGGTGGCCGAAGCCTTCGCGCGTGGGCGGTTCGGGCGCCGGTCCCCCGCGCTCCGTCCATTCGAATGCGACTTCCTCGCCGCCGGCCATGGGCGCGACGGTCCAGGTGAATGCGATCGTTCCTCCGGGTACGGACAATGCGCCGTATTTGAGCGCGTTGGTGGCGAGTTCGTGCACCGCCAGCGCAAGCCCGCCGCCCAGTTCCTCGGAGAGTTGCAGATCGGGCCCGTCGATGCGGATGCGGTTGGATTTCTCGCCCTCGAAGGGAACGAGCGTCGCGCGCACCACGGCGTTGACGTCGATCGCCACACGATTCCCCGCCAGCACGAGGTCGGCCGCGGCGCCGAGAGCCTCCAGGCGGCCGAAAAAGCGTTTGAGGAATGCATCGATGGCGGCCCCGTCGTCCGCCTGCCGGCGCGAATTCTTCGCCAGCGCCTCGATCACCGTGATGAGGTTCTTCATGCGATGGCGCATCTCGCCGATCACGAGATCGCGCTTCTCGTTCGCGAGCATGCGGTCGTGATGGTCGCGCAGATTGGCGCGAATCGCCGCGCGGGCGAACACGGCCGCGCCGTAAAGAAGAGTTCCGGAGACGATGAAGAGCGTCAGCCCGGGCGCGCCGTTGGGGCTTGCGACGTCGTAGAGCGGGTCGCTGGCGAACCACCACGCGGAGCCTACGCTCGCGACCAGCGCGAGCAATCCCCAGGCCCAGCCGGCCACGAACGCGACAATGAAAATCGCCGGCAGATAGAGCAGCAGGGAGAAACCCGAAGCCGGATTGGGCGCCAGCGCGTCGACCGCGAACGCGATGCCGAATGCCGCGAGCCCCATAGCGGCCCGCAATGCGGTCCCCATGGAATCGTTGCGCGTGCTTCCATCGGCCCCGAATACGAACCGCAGAAGCGCCTCGCGGGCGCGCGTAAGGATGAGATCCAATGCCGGCATGGCCTCGGTCGAACGGCGGAAACAGAGCTTCACTATGCCCGCGGCGCGGGCGGCCCCGCCCGCCGCCCGGCCTTCTATGTCCTGAAGCGGTACCGTGCCCTAGGTAAACGCGAAATCGTGGGTGGTCAGGCTGGTCAGCTTGGTACCGAGCAGCACGATGTCGTCCGTCGCATCGAGCGTGATGACGACGTCGTTGCCCACCTGCGCCATGTGCGATTGCAGCTCGGTGTAGCTCGTGAACTCGTCGCTGGCGAATTCGATGACGTCGAATGTGGTGTGGTGCGCGGTGTAACCGGTGAAGCCCGCAATCTGATATTGGCCGAACGCGCCGTTGAACTCGAACACGTCGGAGGCGCCGGCGCTGATGGGCTGGCTGACCGTGCCGGAGACAAGGTCGAGCACGTCGTTTGCGCCGGCGCTGATATAGCCGTGGATCGCACCCGTGTTGGTGAAGGTGTCGCCCGCGCCGAGATAGACCGTGCCCTGAACGGTGCCGGAGTTGTCGAATGTATTGTCCGAGCCCGCGAACTGGACCGTGCCCGTGATCGCGCCGGAATTGATGAGCTCGCTTTGATCGGCGAAATAGACGACGCCGTGCATCGTGCCCGAATTCGTCAGATAGGCCGCCCCGGCCG
>JBEKLK010000431.1:0-4039 GCA_050010235.1 Rhizomicrobium sp. | reverse complement strand
AGGCCGGATTCGGCGACACGATTTCCCATCTGCTGCTGGTCGGAAGACTTGCGCCTGCACAACCCTTTGCGTCGCTCCTGTCCGGCAGCTCCGACTGGCGGCGCGCGACGGACGATTGGCGCGCGCATGGCGGCACATTTATCGTCGACCGGTTCGACATCAAATGGAACAAACTTGCTGGGAACGGTCACGGCGCGCTCGCGCTGAACCCGTCGCACCGATTGAGCGGAACGATTGCGTTCGGCGTGACGGACGCGAAGGGTTTGCCGCTCAATGCAATAGATCACCCGAAACTCGCCACGGCACTTGGCGCTCTCGCGGCGCGGAATTTGAAAAATGATGGCGCGACGCTTTCCGTCCCGCTGTCATTCAGCGACGGGTCTGCTTCAGCAGGCAACGAGCCGGCTGGATATCTCGGCCCGCTCTATTGAAAATTGCGGAAGGTTCTCTGTGCGCTCCCTGGCGCATTCTTCTTCGTCGACGAAATGGGATTCTGGAGACTATTTCGGCTTCTTCTTCGTCCGGCCGAAATTGGGCTCTGCGATATCCTGGCCCGCATCGATGATCGAACGGCGGATCGCGCGCGTCCGCGTGAACAGGTTGAACAGCATGTCGCCGTCGCCCCAGCGTATCGCGCGCTGAAGCAGGCTCAGATCCTCGCTGAAGCGTCCCAGCATTTCGAGCACGGCTTCGCGATTGTTCAGGAAAACGTCGCGCCACATGGTGGGATCGGACGCTGCAATGCGGGTGAAATCGCGGAAACCGCCGGCCGAGTATTTGATCACTTCGCTTTCGGTGACGGTTTCGAGATCGGCCGCGGTGCCAACGATGTTGTAAGCAATCAGATGCGGCACATGGCTTGTGATGGCGAGCACGAGATCGTGATGTTTCGGATCCATTACATCGACCTGGCTGCCGCAGCGCTGCCAGAACATTCTGAGCTTCTCGACAGCGGCCGGATCGACACCGGGCGGCGGCGTCAGGATGCACCAGCGTCCGTCGAACAGTTCCGCAAACCCCGCCTCGGGGCCCGATTGCTCGGTGCCCGCGATAGGATGGGCGGGAATGAAATGCACGCCGTCCGGCACGAACGGTCCCACGTCGCGCACCACTGCGCTCTTCACCGAGCCCACATCGCTCAGGATTGCGCCGCGCTTGAGATCTCCGGCGATTTCCCTCGCCAGTTCGCCGAACGCGCCGACAGGCGTGGCCAGCACGACCAGATCGGCGTCGCGCACAGCCGGCCCCGGCTTGTCGTGCAACGTGTCCGCGAAACCGACGGCGCGCGCCTTCTCCAGGGTCTCCGCCCGGTGGGAATAGCCGGCAATGTGCGCGGCAAGTCCCGCGCGCCGCATGGCGTGCGCCATCGACGAACCGATCAGCCCGACGCCGAGCAGCGCGACTTTTCCGAAAGCGGGTTTGGAATCGGCGGTCATCGCAGTGGCCTTACCCATGCCCCATGAATTCGGCAAAGGCCGCGGCGACGCGGTGGTTCGCCTCTTCGCTGCCGATCGTCAAGCGCAGGCAATGCGGCAGGCTGTAATTCGCCACGCCGCGCAGGACCAGTCCGCGCGCCGACAGGAACGCGTCGGCGGCTTTCGCAGTATGTGGTCCATCGGGTGCGAAGTGGATCAGCACAAAATTGGCGACGCTGTCGTCCACGCGTAAGCCGGTGCGCCGAATGTGCTCGGTGAGCCACGCCTTCCATTTTTCATTGTAAGCGATCGCGTCTTCGAGATGGCGGCGATCGCGCAACGCGGCCGCGGCCGCGCGCTGCGCAGGCACGGACACGTTGAAAGGCCCGCGGATGCGATTGAGCACGTCGGCGACGGCAGCCGGACAGAACGCCCAGCCGACCCGCAGCCCGGCCAGACCGTGAATCTTCGAGAATGTTCGCGTCATCACGACATTGTCGAATTGCGACACCATCTCAACGCCGGTTTCGTAATCGTTGCGCTGTCCCGCATGCAGCCGTCGCATTTCCTCACCCGAGAGATAGCTGCCCGTCGGATTGTTCGGATTGGCGAGATAGACGATCCGGGTGCGCGCGCCGACCGCACGGAGCATCCCATCGACATCGACCTTGAGGTTCTTCTCCGGCACCGTCACGGGAACGGCGCTATTGGCGAGCGTGGCGATGCGATAGAGGAGAAAGGCGTGTTCGCTGAACAACACCTCGTCGCCGGGCCGCAAATAGGCGTCGGCCAACAAGGTCAAAATCTCGCCCGACCCGTTGCCGCAGACGATGCGGTCGGGATTGAGTCCATAAGTTTCGGCAATCACTGCGCGCAATATATGTGCGCCGCCATCGGGATAAATGTTGAGCGAGGTTCCCGCGGTCTCGAACGCGGCGATTGCGTCGGGGCTCGGACCCGTCGCCGATTCATTCGACGAGAGCTTGTGGGCTTCGACCGCGCCGGCGTCCGGCGCGCGACCGCCGACATAGGGGGAAATGTCGAGCACGCCGGGTTTGGGTGTGGGAGTCATGATAACCGACACTTGCCTTTGAATTCCGCGCCAACCTTTTCCGCCGATACCCCGGCGAAGCTCCCGCGCAGGCAGACACGGTCCGTCGAGCGGATGGCGCGATCCAGCGGCCGGGAGGCGGCTATTGATAGTGGCGGACCGCCGCAAAAGCAAAGCTGCTCCGGCCCGCACGTTCCGCCTCGCGCGTTGACAGGCGCGGCATTCAGACCCTAGAGCCCCTTCGAGGCTCGGGATCATCATGGCCGAAACGGCAAGCCCACACTTCCTGCGACCGCTGGCGGCGCCCGGAGAAGATGTCGGTCAGGCGATCGCCTTCGACCGGTCGCATCCGCTCGCCCTCGATTCCGGCCGGACGCTCAGCCCGTTCACCGTGGCCTATATGACCTATGGCCGGCTCAATGACGCGAAGTCCAACGTCGTTCTGGTGTGCCATGCGCTGACCCTCGACCAGTTCGCGGCTCTGCGGCACCCGGTGACCGGCAAGCCCGGCTGGTGGGATGTCATGATCGGGCCCGGCAAGCCCATCGACACCGACCGCTTCTTCGTCGTCTGCGCCAATGTGCTGGGCGGCTGCATGGGCACCACGGGGCCTGCCGAAATCGACCCCGCCACGGGCGAGCCTTACGGGCTGAACTTCCCGCTTGTCACGATCCGCGACATGGTCCGGGCGCAGGCGATGTTGCTCGATGCGATGGGCATCGCGGAAATCCTCTGCGTGATCGGCGGCTCGATGGGCGGCATGCAGGTGCTGCAATGGGTGGCGAGTTATCCCGAGCGCGTCGTCTCCGCCGTGCCGATCGCCACGGCCGCGCGCCACTCGGCCCAGAACATCGCGTTTCACGAAGTGGGCCGCCAGGCGATCCTGGCCGATCCCGACTGGAAGGACGGCGCCTATCAGAAATTCGGCACGCAACCCTCCAAAGGCCTCGCCGTCGCCCGGATGGCCGCACACATCACTTACCTGTCCGAGGCCGCGCTCCAGCGCAAATTCGACCGCAACCTGCAGGACCGCGCTGCGATCTCGTTCGGCTTCGATGCGGACTTTCGCATCGAGAGCTATCTGCGCCATCAAGGCAGTTCGTTCGTCGATCGCTTCGACGCGAATTCCTATCTCTACATCACGCGCGCGATGGATTATTTCGACCTCGCGGCGGACTATGGCGGGGTGCTGGCCGAAGCATTCCGCGGTGCGAAATCGCGCTTCTGCATCATTTCCTTCACCAGCGACTGGCTGTTTCCCACGCCGGAGAACAAGCGCATCGCGCATGCGCTGAACGCGGTTGCGGCCAATGTGAGTTTCGTCGAGATCGCGACCGATCGTGGCCACGACGCATTCCTGCTGGACGAACCCGAAATGTTCGCGACGATAAGGGGCTTCCTCAATTCCGTGGCGTTGTCGAGAGCGGTGGCGTGAGAAAGTTACCACAGCACAAAGTCTCGAAAGTCCACCCGCCCCTTGAGGGCGGGTCGAAATTATCTTTGAGCGCCAGCGAAAAGAGAATTTCGGGGCGGGGTGCTGCATCGCCATTACCCCGCCCCGAAAAATTCTTCG
>JBEKLK010000430.1:0-2512 GCA_050010235.1 Rhizomicrobium sp. | reverse complement strand
GGAAATTCCGGGGAATGCTGCGGGCCGTTCCGACGGGGAACTGACCGCCTGATGCGACTTCCAGCGCATCGGATCTTGGAAGCTTCAACTGCCGCCGAACACCCGGCTCACGCCCGCCTGCGCGCCTTTCTGAATTTCGTGCAGATGCTCTTCGCTCTTAAAACTCTCGGCGTAGATCTTGTAGACTTCTTCCGTTCCCGACGGTCGCGCGGCGAACCAGCCGTTCTTCGCGATGACCTTGATGCCGCCGATCGGCGCGTTGTTGCCGGGCGCGTTGACCAGCTTTTGCACGATCAGCTCGCCGGCCAGTTCCTTTGCATCGAATTTTCCGGGATCGAGCGAGGAAAGAAGCGTCTTCTGTTCGCGCGACGCGGGCGCGTCGATCCGCTGATAGAAGGATTTGCCGAGATCCTGCGTAAAGGACTCGTAGAACGTGTTCGGATCGTGCCCGGTCTTCGCCGTGATTTCGGCGGCGAGGAGTCCCATGATCAAGCCGTCCTTGTCCGTGGTCCAGACCGAACCGTCGCGCCGGAGGAAAGACGCGCCGGCGCTTTCCTCTCCGCCAAACCCCAGCGTGCCGTCGATCAGGCCTTCGCTGAACCATTTGAAACCGACCGGCACTTCGACCAGCTTGCGCCCCAGTTTCCCGGCCACGCGATCGATCATGCTGCTGGAGACCGCCGTCTTGCCGACGGCGCTGTCGGGTTTCCAGTTGGTGCGGTGGGCGAACAGATAGGCGATGGCCGCCGCCAGAAAATAGTTCGGGTTCATCAACCCGCTCGACGGACAGACGATTCCGTGGCGGTCGGCATCCGTGTCGTTGGCAAAGGCGATGTCGAACTTGCTGCCCAGCGCGATCAGGCGGGTCATGGCGTAAGGCGACGAACAGTCCATCCGGATTTTGCCGTCCCAATCCACCGTCATGAAGCGGAAGGTGGGATCGATCGCGTCGTTCACCACCGTTGCGGCGATTTTGTAGCGCTCGATGATCGGCTGCCAATATTGAACGTCGGCGCCGCCCAGCGGATCGATTCCGATCCGCACGCCGGCCGCGCGGATCGCGTCCATATCGACCACATTGGCGAGGTCGGCGACATAAGGCGTGATGTAATCGCGCGCGTGAACGCAAGCCGCCTTGAGGGCGCGCTCATAGGGAATTCGCAGGACGCCTTGGAGCTTCTTCTCGAGAAAACCGTTGGCGGAATTTTCGATGGCGCGCGTGATATCCACGTCGGCCGGGCCGCCATTGGTGGGATTGTATTTGAAGCCGCCTTCATCGGGCGGATTGTGGGACGGGCTGATGACGATCCCGTCCGCCAGGCCCGTCTTGCGGCCGCGGTTGTAGGTCAGGATCGCGTGCGAGATCACGGGCGTGGGCGTATAGCCGCGCTGTGCGTCGATCATGGTTTCGACGCCGTTGGCCGCCAGCACTTCGAGCGCGCTGGCGAATGCCGGCTCGGACAGCGCATGGGTGTCCATCCCCAGGAACAGCGGCCCATCGACGCCCGCCTGCCGGCGATAGAGGCAAACCGCCTGGGCGATCGCGAGAATATGCGCTTCGTTGAACGCGGCCGCGAAGGCCGAGCCGCGATGGCCCGACGTTCCGAACGAGACGCGTTGCGCGGCCACGGAAGGGTCCGGCGTAACGGAATAATAGGTGGTGATCAGCCGCGCGATGTTGACAAGCATTTCTGTCGGCGCGGGCTTGCCGGCCAGAGGGTTCACGATTTCCGCCATGGTCAGCCTCGCGCGTTATCCCAGAACGACATGCACAATATGCGTGGCGCCGTCGTCCACCAATGGAATCAGAAGTTTCTTGGTTCCCGTGAGCATCTCGCCATCGAGCTTGGTGGCGAGAATGCCCCGGCAAACGTTGAGCGGGTTTTCGACCGAGATCTCATACCGCGACGAACGGTGGCGGAAGACGATTTCGAAACTCGGCCAGTCGTGCGGGATGCAGGGATCGATCGCCAGATTCTCGCCCTGCAGGCGGAAGCCCAGAAGCCATTCCAGCGTCACGCGGTACATCCAACCGGCAGAGCCCGTGTACCAAGTCCAGCCGCCGCGCCCCACATGCGGCGGCATCGAATAGACGTCGGCGCAGGCGACATAGGGCTCCACTTTATAGCGATGAATGCCGGTCGGACTGTCGGAATGCCGAATGGGATTGAGCATCGACAACAACTCGCCGGCCTTGTCGCCGTCGCCCTGCATGGCGAATGCGAGCGCGGCCCACACCGCACCATGGGTATATTGGCCGCCGTTTTCGCGAATGCCGGGCGGGTATCCCGCGATGTAACCGGGGTCGTGCGCGGGATGATCGAAGGGGGGCGTGAACAGCAGCGTCAGCTTTTCGTCGCGCCGCACCAGATATTTGTCGACTGCGGCCATGGCGCGCGCGGCGCGGGCGGGCTCCGCGGCGCGGGAAATGACGGCCCAGGATTGCGCGATCGAATCGATACGGCATTCATTGTTGGCGACCGAGCCGAGCGGCGCCCCGTCGTCGTAAAAG
>JBEKLK010000429.1:0-2517 GCA_050010235.1 Rhizomicrobium sp. | reverse complement strand
AGCGCGTTGAGCTTCGGCAGATGTTTGTCGCGCCACTCCTTGTCGTGCGTCCAGCGATTGAACATCGCGGCATAGATATCGGCGGCAGAAAATTCATGCGCCAATAGCCACGGCCCCGCGATGGCCGCTTCGATCAGCAGCATGCGCTCGCGAATGCGTGCGACGGCGCGGGCCTTCAGCGCTTCGGCTTCGGCGCCGGCGGGAGTGAACCGTTCGGGATAATCCTCGATCTCCACCATCGGATAGATTTCCGACGCCATGAAGGCGATCCAGCGATAGGCCTCCGCACGCGCGAAAGTAGCATGCGGTGGAATGAGGCCCGCCTGGGGAAAGCGATCCGCGATGGTGAGAAGGATCGCGGCCGATTCCGTCACGATCTCCCCGCTCGGAAGCTTGAGCGCGGGCACTTTGCCGGTCGGATTGAGCGCGAGAAACGCAGGCGCTTTCTGCTCGTTGTTTCTGAGCGAGACGTGATGGAATTCGTAGTTGGCGCCGGCTTCGGCAAGAGCCGCTTCCACGGAAAAGGCGCCGGTTCGCCTGTCTCCGAACACGATGAAGGACATGGCAATCGCTCTGTGTTGAGGGCGCGGCACGATACCAAACGAAAAGGCCGGCGTCTCCGCCGGCCTTGTTCAAGATTGCGATAATCTGCGGATCAGCGCGAATAGAACTCGACGATCAGATGCGGCTGCATCTGCGAGGCATAGGGCACATCCGACAGCTTGGGCGTGCGCAACAGCTTCGCGGTCATCTTGGCGTGATCGGCGTTGACGTAATCCGGCACGTCGCGCTCGCCGCTCTTCGAGGCTTCGATCACGAGAGCCATGTCGCGCGCCTTGGCGGTCAGTTCGATCGCGTCGGTTTCCTTGACCTGGAAGCTCGGGATCGTCACGCGGCGTCCATTGACCTTCACATGGCCGTGGCTGACCAGCTGGCGCGCTGCAAACGGCGTGGGCACGAATTTGGCGCGATAGACGACCGCATCGAGGCGGCACTCGAGCAGGCCGATCATGTTCTCGCCCGTGTCGCCCTGTTTGCGTGCGGCTTCCTGATAGTAGCGGCGGAACTGCCGCTCGGTGATGTTGCCGTAATAGCCCTTGAGCTTCTGCTTCGCCTGGAGCTGCGTGCCGTAATCCGACAGCTTGCGCGCGCGGCGCTGGCCATGCTGGCCCGGTCCATAGGAGCGCTTGTTCACGGGGCTCTTGGGGCGGCCCCAGATGTTCTCGCCCATGCGGCGGTCGAGCTTGTATTTCGAGGTCAGGCGCTTCGTCATGAATAATCCGGATTTTTGCGGAAAACGGGGCCGCGCGGAGCCAGGGGCCCTTCGCGGAAGGCGCGCAATATAGTCAGGGGCCTCCCCAAGTCAAACCGGGCCTTGCCGGTGTCCGCTGGCGCCTGGCCGGCGGCGCGAGCCGCCCGGATCGGCCGGGATTTACCGGCGATTCCGCCGGAGTGCCACCAGCTGCAGCCCGAAGGCCGCCACAGCGACCACCAGCCCCGCAATCGCGATAATGCCACGCATGGAGTTCCCCCCAAGGAGCCTGAGCCCATCCGCGGCCAAGGCTAGGAGCCAAAATGGGTGTTCGCAAGGCAGGGGATCGGCAGAACATTGGGGCGTTCACGTGCCGCCTTCCTGCTTCTCCATGGGCGGGCTTGACCCGCCCACCCAGCCGGCGAGCGTCCGCGCGGCGATTGACGCGGACGCGACACCCTTAAATCTCCGGACTCCGCCCGCTATACAGACACCACACGCGAAGCGGGCGTGGCGGAATGGTAGACGCACCGGACTTAAAATCCGTTGGGGTGAAAACCCTGTGCCGGTTCAAGTCCGGCCGCCCGCACCAGAATGACAGGCGTATCTGCACCCCGCCGATACGTCATTGGCAATGCACCAACGCGGCTCATGCCTTACATCCGAATTTGATATGCGGCCAAACTAGTGGGGTGCGGCTTAGGATCGGTGGAGATGCTCATCCGAGGTAAGCCCATGAACGCCGCCCGTATTCTTGCCGCCGCATTCGCAGGCGGTCTCGTCGCCACCGCTGCCGTCGCCCAGACGACCGTTCCGCTGGCGAATTTCGACAGCATCGAACTTCGCGGCGGCGGACATGTGGTCCTGAGCCATGGGCCGCAGCAACAGGTCACGATCCTCAAGGGCAGCACGCAATATACGAGGTTCGAGATGCGCGATTCGCACAAGCTCGTCATCGATGCCTGCAACTCGGATTGCCCCGCGAATTACGATCTGGAGGTCGAAATCGTGACGCCCGATATCCACGCGGTCGCCATTTCCGGCGGGGGCGCGATCGAAAGCGCGCCGGGCTTTCCGGCACAGGGTTCAATCGCGGCCGCAGTCGATGGCGGCGGAAAGATCGATATCCGCAATGTCGAGGCGCAGAACGGAACGGCCGCGGTCAATGGCGGCGGCCATATCGAGATCCGGGCCAACGGGCATCTTACGGCGGCCGTGAACGGCGGCGGCAAGATCGGCTATGTCGGCAATCCGCAGGTGGCGAC
>JBEKLK010000428.1:0-2572 GCA_050010235.1 Rhizomicrobium sp. | reverse complement strand
GTCGGCCCGCACCACTTCCAGCAGCCGCATCACGTTCGCGGGCGAGAAAAAGTGCAGCCCGATGACGGCCTCGGGACGCTTCGTGACGCTGGCGATTTCGTCGATGTTGAGCGCGGAGGTATTGGTGGCGAGAATCGCGCCCTGTTTCACGATGCCGTCGAGCTTGCGGAAGATGTCCTTCTTCACGTCCATGTTTTCATAGACGGCTTCGATGGTGAGATCGCAATCGGCCAGGTCTTCCAGCTTGAGCGAGCCCTTGATCAGGGCCGTGCGCTTCGCGACATCGTCCATCGTCAGGCGGCCGCGCTTGGCGGTGTTCTCGTAATTCTTGCGGATGACGCCGAGCCCGCGATCGAGCGCTTCCTGCTGCATCTCCACGATGGTGACGGGAATGCCGGCATTGGCGAAGTTCATCGCGATGCCGCCGCCCATCGTGCCGGCGCCGATGATGCCGACCTTGTTGACGGGAATGATCGCCGTGTCGTCCGGAACATCGGGGATTTTCCAGGCCTGACGCTCGGCAAAGAACACATGGCGCTGCGCGGCGGACTGGTTGCCCGTGATGAGTTCGCGGAACAGTTCGCGTTCCGTCTTGATGCCTTCGTCGAAGGGCTTGTTCACGGCGGCTTCGATGCAGCGGATGTTGTATTCGGGTGCGAGAAACCCCCGGAACTTGCGCGCGTTGTCTTTGCGGAATTTGGCGAAAATTTCGGGCTTGCCGCGGGCGGCTTCCACTTTTTCGTTGCTGTCGCGCACCTTCCGGAGCGGGCGCTTCTCCGCCACGATCTTGCGGGCAAAAGCGACTGCGTTGTCGCGCAATTTTCCTTCCGGCACGATTTCGTCGACGAGCCCCATCTCGAGGCAGCTCTTGGCGGGCACGTGCTGGCCCGACGTCACCATTTCGAGCGCTTTCTCGACGCCGACGATGCGCGGCAGGCGTTGCGTCCCGCCGGCGCCCGGCAACAGGCCGATATTCACTTCGGGCAACCCGCAACGCGCCGAAGGAACCGCCACGCGGTAGTGGCAACTGAGCGCGATTTCCAATCCGCCGCCGAGGGCCGTGCCGTGGATCGCGGCGACGATCGGCTTGGGCGAATTCTCGATGGCGTTCTGCACGTCGTACAGGCTGGTGCCTTTCGGCGCCTTGCCGAACTCGCTGATGTCCGCGCCGGCAATGAAGGTCTTGCCGTCGCAGATCAGAACGATGGCTTTGACGCCCGCATCGGCGACAGCCTGGCGAACGCCGTCCGCGAGTCCGTCGCGCACGGCGGCCGACAGCGCATTCACCGGCGGCGAATTGAGGGTAAGAACCGCGACGTCGCCGTCTTTCGACAGATCGGCAACCGGATTGATGGCGGTCATGGTTTTTCGTCCTCGTCTGAATTTCGTGCGATGGCAACATGCACGCCCCGAAACCAGAGTCCAGACTGGGGCAATTGTGCGTGACCCCGGAGCCTGCCCCGGGCAATATCCGTTTCTCCACCCGGGCTCGGTCTGCCTTCCGGGTGGGGCTCCGGAGGTCTTGAATGGCTGGGTTTTCCGTCCGCAGGGATTTGTTGACGCGGCCCATCTTCAAATGGGCCCGCAGCGTGCTTCCGTCCCTGTCGGACACCGAGCGCGAAGCGATCGGGGCGGGCGATGTGTGGTGGGATGGCGACCTCTTCACCGGCAATCCGGATTGGCGAAAATTGCTCGCCTCGCCGCCAGCGAAACTTTCCACCGAAGAACAACTGTTCCTGGACGGCCCGGTCGAGACGTTGTGCGGCATGCTCGACGACTGGCAGATCAATTGGGAACTGCATGATTTACCGCCGGAAGTCTGGGCCTACCTGAAGGCTGAGCGCTTCTTCGCGATGATCATCCCAAAGGCCTATGGCGGGCTCGGCTTTTCCGCGACCGCGCATTCCGAAGTCGTGCGAAAGGTTTCAAGCCGCTCGGTGTCGGCGGCCGTCACCGCGATGGTGCCGAACTCGTTGGGACCCGGCGAATTGCTGCTGCAATTCGGCACCAGGGAGCAACAGGATTACTGGCTGCCGCGGTTGGCGGACGGCCGCGAACTTCCATGTTTCGGATTGACGAGTCCCGAGGCCGGGTCCGATGCGGCGTCGATGGTCGATATCGGCGTTGTGAGCCGCGGGACGTGGCAGGGTCGAGACGTTGTTGGAATCCGTCTCAACTGGCACAAGCGCTATATCACGCTGGCGCCCGTCGCGACCGTGCTTGGCCTCGCGTTCAAGCTGCAGGATCCCGATCGTCTTCTTGGCGGTGAGGTGGATATCGGCATCACCCTGGCACTGGTGCCGACAAATCTTCCCGGCGTCGAAATCGGACGGCGTCATCTGCCGGCGCTTCACGTGTTCCAGAATGGTCCCAATTTCGGTCGCGACGTGTTCATCCCGATGGACCACGTGATCGGCGGCGCGCCCCAGGTGGGGCAAGGCTGGAAAATGCTGATGAGCGCGCTTGCTGCCGGCCGCGGTATTTCGTTGCCGTCGCTTTCCGCTGCCGGCGCTGCATTCTGCGCGCATGTGAGCGGCGCTTATGCGCGCGTGCGCCGGCAATTCGGAATTTC
>JBEKLK010000427.1:0-2578 GCA_050010235.1 Rhizomicrobium sp. | reverse complement strand
AAATGCGCGCGAAACTTTCGCAATCCAAGAATGGCTACCTCGACAAGGAGGGCCAACTCAATTGGCAGCGCGCGCTTTACAAGCGCGGCTGGGCTGCACCCAACTGGCCCGTCGAGTTTGGTGGCACCGGATGGACGCCGGCGCAAAAATACATTTTCGAATCCGAGACCGCGGCGGCGGGAACGCCGATTGTCAGCCCCATGGGCCTCAAGATGGTGGCGCCCGTTCTGATGGCCTTCGGCAGCGACGCGCAGAAGAAGAAGCACCTTCCGCCGATCCTCGCGTCGGAACTGTGGTGGTGCCAGGGTTATTCCGAGCCGAGTTCCGGTTCCGATCTCGCCTCGCTGCAGATGCGCTGCGAGGACAAGGGCGATCACTATCTGCTCAACGGCTCGAAGATCTGGACGACGCACGCGCAATGGGCGGACTGGATGTTCAATCTCGTGCGCACCAGGCAGGGCGCCAAGCCGCAGGAAGGGATCAGCTTCCTTCTCGTGGATATGACCAGTCCGGGCATCAAGGTCGAAGCGATCGTGACGACGGACTATCCCGTCCCGGGCCAGCAGGAAATCAATCAGGTCTTTTACGACGACGTGAAGGTGCCGAAAGAAAATCTCGTCGGCAAGGAAAACGAAGGCTGGACCTATGCGAAATATCTTCTCGAGTTCGAGCGCGGCAATGCGGGCGCGCCAGGTCTCAAGCGGGCGATCGGCAAGGTGCGCAAAATGGCGGCCCAGGCGGACGCAAGCGGAACGAAGCTGATCGACGATCCGTCGTTCCGGGCCCGTCTCGACGATCTGGAAATCCAGGCGTCCGCGATGGAATTCACCGAGCTGCGAATCTTCGCCAGCCTGTCGTCGGGTCAGCGTCCGGGTCCGGAATCCTCGATGCTCAAATGTCGCAACACCGATCTTCAGCAGGCGATCTCGGAATTGTCGGTGGAAGCCATCGGCTATTACGCCATGCCGTTCGTCCGCGATACCTGGGCGAAGGCCAACGAACCGCGGCCGGGCCCGGACTACGCCGCGCCCGTGGCGCCTTACTATTTCAATCTGCGCAAAGCCTCGATTTACGCGGGCTCCAACGAGATCCAGCGCAACATCATGGCGAAGGCGGTGTTGGGATTGTGACGAATTTCTATCCGGCGATTTCCGGCGGGTCTGTTTCGGCCGGAACGCCGGCCGATAGCCGCGCGAACTCGTAGTGGAGGCGGACCTTTGCGAGTTCGGTAAGAATGCGCTCGATCTCTTCCGCGCCGAGTTCGATGCCGCCCGGTATCATCAATCGCATGGACTGGACATGAACGATAATGGGCGCGGCATCGGGCATGCCGCGGGAGAGCAGGCCGTCCGTGACGTCGCAGAGGCTCTTTGAAGCTTCCTCCAGTCCGGCGAAGCCGAATGTCGCGGCCATCGTGACGATGTGGTCGGCCTGGCGAAGGATGCCCTGCATATCGTTCGGCTCCAGCCGTCCGTTCTTGGCCGAGTAGGCGATCTTCTCGATCGCCGCCATGGCGGCGCTTGTCGTCTCGAGTCCGACATCGAGCATGCTCTGGACGGATTTCATCGCTTCTTCCAGCGCAGTGCTGGGAGTGATGCCGCCGGGGCGGGCCACGAGTTCCGCAAGCCGCGTGGTCGGAAAGTGAATCTTCTTCGCTACGCGTGTCATGAGGCGATTGCCTTCTTGAAGGGCTGTTCCGGGACGGTCTGGCCGTCGGGGTCGGTGGAATTTTCGACTTCGTTCGCGTTTACGCCGTCTGTTTCGCGCTTATAATTCCCGTCCAGAGGTTCAAGAGTCCTGAAGCGCCGGTCTGGACCGGCATAATTCGCGGTTTCGATGAAGGGCCGTGATGTTTTCGCCACCCAAACGATGCGGTCGAGCAGCACGCGGGGGGATACGGGCTTCTTGACGATCAGATTTGCCCCGGCATCGCGGGCCATTGCGACATGACGGTGTTGCGTATAGCTGGTCAGCACGATGATCGGAATGAAACGGAGCGGACTTTTGTCCTGTCGGCGAATCCATTTGATCAATTGCGCGCATTCCATATCCGGCAGGACGGCTTCGAGAATGCACAGATCGATATAGTGATGCTGGAGATGGGATTTCGCCGCCGCGCCGGTCTCGTAGGTGGTCGGTGTGTCCATCCCGAACCCGCGCACCATCTGTGCGATCAATCCGCGCGTAAAGGCGTCGCTGTCCACGAGCAGCGTCGTCGCACCGCGCAAATTCAGTCGAGATTGAGCCACCGGTAACCCTACACACGCCTTCCGACTTGCAGATATTAACTTATGACAATTAAGAATGAGTTGCGGCCTGATCGAGGCGAAACGATCGCCTGCAATGCTGTTGCTGCGATACTCAATACCGGAAATGGGTTTACCGACGCGTGAAGAAATACGTTGTCGGCCTGCGGCCTTCGCGCGCTAGGCGACGACGGGTTTTTCCTGCAGGCGCTCCATGAGCTTCTGGGTTTGCTCGCCGCCCATCGTATAGTGCTTGGCACCCGTGAAATCGCTGATCTTGGGCCAATATTGCGCGACCGTATCGGCATCGGCGCCGTGCCCGAGATTGATAC
>JBEKLK010000426.1:0-2584 GCA_050010235.1 Rhizomicrobium sp. | reverse complement strand
CTGATCGTACGCGCCGATAACGGGCTGATGCGTGACCAGATCGCGCAAAGAGACGTCGGCGCTGCTCCCGGCGATGTTCTGCGAGTATGCGCTCAGCCGAACATCGACATCCGACGTCGGCTGCCAAAGGAACGAGATGCGTCCGGCAAAGGTGCGCCCGTCGCCGGCATCCTTGCGGTTATGAGTGGGATCCTGAGTGTAGCCGGAGTCGAATTCCTGAAGACCATCTATCCGGATTGCCGCCGTGTCGTCGAACAGGGGTATATTCACCATCAGCCGCAATGCATCGCTGAAGCCGCCGTGATCGGTGTCGGACCCTTCCACTTCGACGCGGCCGTCGAAGGCTTCGGGATCCGGTTTGTCGGTGATGTATCGGAGCACGCCGCCAAGTGCATTGGCCCCAAATAGGGTTCCTTGCGGGCCGTTCAGAACCTCCACGCGGTCCAGATCGAAAACATTGACGTTGAACGATTCGAAACCGGCGCCGAACTGCGTGCTGGCGCCCAATGGAACGTCATCGAGATAAAGGCCCACTGCGCTGCCTAGCTGACCCGGGCCGACGGTGACGCCGCGGATGGCGATCAGATTGCTGGTCGGGCCGCCGGACGCATAGCTCAGGCCGGGAACCGTGGCCGCGAAATCGGCGAAGCTGTTGGCGTGCATCTGAGAAAGTTCGGCACCCGTCAGCGCCGTCACCTGGCCAGCGACGTCCTGAACCGATTCAGATCGCCTCGATGCCGTGACGACAACCGTTTCGACGGAGCCGTTATTCTGTGCCGAAGCCACGGGGGGTGCTGCTTGCTGAGCCGAGGCTCCGCTCGCGCAGGTCAGTGCTATGGCAGCTGCACCGCAATACAGCGCGGCCTTCTTCGATAGGATGCTCATCGAAATCCCCTGATTTCGCCCAGGTCGCCCGAAACGCCTGAAGCTTGTTTCCCTGAGCGAGCCCCCGGATTCTTCCCGGCTCACGGTACGCCCAACGTGACGCTAGCGAACCCGGGCTGGTCGGACAACAATAATTCAGCACTCGATGAACAGTATTTCTGCAGTCGCTGAATTTCGTTCGGCGCTGTGACGCAAAAGGCACGCGCGCAACCGCCGGCGCGCGCATTTGTGCAACTGCGAAGCGATTGCGGGCCGCTTGCTTCTGCGTTCACAATGAGAATCGGAGAGACAGAGCGACATGCCCCAAACAAACAAGCGGCCCACCAAACGCGCACGCGCCAAACCGGCCGGTGCAAAGACAAAGGCGGTCGCCCAACGAACTCCCGGACGCCCCATCAAGCAAAACGGCGGCGAAGCAATGCGGGAGCGCATTCTCGATGCCGCCGAGGAGCTGTTTGCGGAGCACGGCTTCGACGGCGTCACGGTGCGTCAAGTCACGCGCAAAGCGAGCGTCGATGTGGCGCTCGCTCATTATTATTTTGGAACCAAACGGGGGCTGTTCGATTCGGTCTTTCTGCGCCGCGCCGCGATTCTGAACGAGGCTCGCCTCAAGGCCATCGACGACTTTCAGATCAATCCCGGCCCCGGCGGCGCCACTATAGAAGGCTTTATCCAGGCCTTCCTCGATCCCGTCATGGAGCGTTGGGCGAATGGCGGACCCGGCTGGAAGAGTTATCTCGCGATCGTGGCCCAGGTGAACAACACGCCCAAATGGGGCGGCGAGACCATGGCTCGCTATTTCGACCCGGTCATCCATCGCCTGATCGATGCGCTACGAGGAATCATGCCCGGCGCGCATGACGCCGATCTTTTCTGGAGCTATCAGTTTTTCTCCGGCACCTTGACGCTCACCTTCGCGGAAACTGGCCGTATCGAGAGGTTGTCGTCCGGCCTTTGTCACTCTTCCGACTACGATGCCGTTCGCAATCGCATGGCGCCGTTCGCAGCCGCGGGCTTTCAGAGGGTCTGCCATCAGAAGCGCGCATGAGCCGCGTTGTATGTTGACGCGGCAACAGATCTTCGCGTAGAGAGTCACCATGTGCACCGTGACCTTCAGCACCAGCCGACGCCGCCGCATCTGCGATGGGGCGGAACGATTGCGCGTGCGCTGAAGCTGCACAAATCGCGCGAATGATCCACCCCGTCGAGAAATCGGCGGGGTTTTTGTTTGTGGAGAGGAACGATGGAAAATCTCGATGCGGTCCGGGAGACCGAGGAACACCTGATGAATGCGTGGCCGTCTTTGCGCACGGTCGTCTGCAACGGCTGGGTCTTCCGACAGGCGGACGGTTACACCAAGCGTGCCAATTCGGCGAATGCGATGGCCGCGCGCGGTCCCTTCGCACCTACGCTCGAAAGCGCGCGAAAATTCTATTCGTCATTCGATTGCCCCACGATCTTCCGCCTGACGCCTCTCGCAGGGCCGGAGCCCGACCGCATCCTCGCAAGCCTGGGTTTCTACGAGGTCGACGAAACGCTGGTGATGACAGCCGCCATCTCAAACGGAACCGCGGCCGAATCTGGTATTGTGATCGACACGGCCTGCACGGAGGAATGGGAAACGGGCTACGCCGCGGCCCATGCGCAAGATCCCACGCAACGCCGACAGCACCGTGCCATCCTCAATTCCATTGCGCCT
>JBEKLK010000425.1:0-2592 GCA_050010235.1 Rhizomicrobium sp. | reverse complement strand
ACCTGCGTTTGATCTCGCGGCATATCCTTGCGCTGTGGCGCGAATTCGACGTGTTGCTGTCGCCCGTGACGCTCGCGCCGCCGCCCCGCATCGGTCATCTCGACCCGGTGAATGTCGAACCGCGCGAATTCAACAAACGCCAGTCCTTCGTGTTCGGCTATACGCCGCCCTTCAACATGACGGGACAGCCTTCGCTTTCGCTCCCCCTTGGAATGTCGTCGGGCAAGCTGCCGATCGGCATGATGTTCACGGGCCGCTACAGCGACGAGGCGACGCTTTTCCGGCTGGCAGCCCAGCTCGAACAAGCACGCCCCTGGCGCGATCGCCGCCCGATGGTGTGGGGATGAAATAGTGGCGGGCGATTTCACCGGCGCCATTCACGTCATCGGCGGGGGGCTCGCGGGTAGTGAAGCCGCGTGGCAGGCGGCGCAAGTGGGGGCGCGGGTGGTGTTGCACGAGATGCGGCCGGTGCGGGGAACCGAGGCGCACCAGACCGACGGCCTCGCCGAACTTGTCTGTTCGAACTCCTTTCGCTCGGACGATTGGGAAAACAACGCCGTCGGGTTGCTGCATGAAGAGATGCGCCGCGCCGGTTCGCTCGTTCTGCGCGCGGCGGATGCGCACAAATTGCCGGCGGGAGGCGCATTGGCCGTCGACCGTCACGGCTTCTCGGCCGCCGTCACGCGCGCGCTGGAAGAGCACCCCAACATCGAGATCGCGCGCGAAGAAATCGCCGAGCTGCCACCGCAATCCTGGCAATCGACCATCATCGCAACGGGCCCTCTCACCTCGCCCGCACTCGCAGATGCGATCCGCGCGCTGACGGGCGAGGACGCACTCGCCTTCTTCGACGCGATCGCGCCCATCGTCCATCGCGAGTCGATCGATTTTTCCGTGGCGTGGTTCCAGTCGCGCTACGACAAGGTCGGGCCGTCCGGCGACGGCGCGGATTACATCAATTGTCCGCTCGACGAACCGCAATATCGCGCCTTCATCGCCGCGCTGATCGCAGGCGAGAAGACCGAGTTCAAGGAGTGGGAGTCGACGCCCTATTTCGAAGGTTGCCTGCCCATCGAAGTGATGGCGGCGCGGGGCGAAGAGACGCTGCGCTTCGGACCCATGAAGCCCGTGGGGCTGAGCGATCCGCGCGACGGCCATCGCCCGTTTGCGGTGGTGCAACTGCGCCAGGACAATGCGTTGGGCTCGCTGTGGAACATGGTCGGCTTCCAGACCAAGCTCAAGCATGGCGAGCAGACGCGGATCTTCCGCACGATCCCGGGATTGCAGGATGCGAGTTTCGCGCGCCTCGGCGGGCTTCATCGCAACACTTTCATCAATTCGCCGCGCCTGCTCGACGGCGCATTGCGCCTGAAGGCGCGGCCTAGCCTGCGCTTCGCGGGCCAGATCACGGGCGTCGAAGGCTATGTCGAAAGCGCGGCGATGGGGTTGCTGGCCGGGCGATTTGCGGCCGGCGAACTTCGCGGGGAGGCCTGTGCGCCGCCGCCGCCCACCACCGCGCTCGGCGCCCTGCTCAGCCACATCACGGGCGGCGCGGATGCGAAAACGTTCCAGCCGATGAATGTGAATTTCGGTTTGTTTCCGGAGCTCGCGCCGTCACTGCGCGCGCGCGGTCGCGACAGAAAGAAACTGATGGCGGCGCGCGCGCTGGACGATCTCGAACGCTGGCTCGGCATCCGCGCGGCGGCGGAGTAGCCCCTCAGAGTTTGCCCGTCAGCGCCGCCCGCAGGAATGCGATCTGCTTGCGATAATTGGCGATATCGGAGGCGTTTCGCAGCAGGTCGGCGCGCGACAGCTTCTTGAGATAAAGCGGGACAAGCGCGGCCGGCATCAGCGCGGGCAACGCGTGGCCCGGGATCTGGCGCAAACGCGCGGCGGCGTGATGCGATCGCGCATGCGCTGCAATCGAGGACGTTACACGCTGAAGTTTCGCCAGGTCTGCCTTCCCGGCAAAAAATTCATCCGGCGTGATGCCTTCGGCCGCCAGCATGTCCAGCGGCAGATAGAGCCTGCGCCGCGACGCCTTGAAGGGAATCGCGCGCAGGATGCCCGTGAGGCCGTAGGCGACGCCTGCGTCGTGCGCGATCTCGCCGATCTTTTCGCCGTCGAGCAGTACCGCGGACGCAAGCCGCATGAGCGACCCCGACGTCGCATCGACATAGGCGGCGAGCGCATTCATGTCGGGAAAAAGCTCGGCTCCGAGGTCGAACTGGCGGGCATCGATCATCGCTTCGAACGGCCCGATGCGAGGACCGACGCGCGCGAACAACTCGGCCAGACCGCGGGTGACATCGTGGGCGCGCGGATGCCCGTCCCGCGCCTCCAACACCGCCTCGCGCCACCATTCGAGGCGGATTTCGCCCATCATCGGCTCGCGCACGGTGTCGCCGATCCGCGCCAGTTCGTGGTTGAAGGCGTAGAGCGCGAACAGCAGCGGCCGCCTCTCCTGCGGCGCGAACAGCGCGGAGAGATAACGGTCCGGATCGGCGCGGCGCACCAGATCCTCGCAGGCAATCAGTGAGGCTTCGATGGTCATCCAGGTGCTAACCAGCGAAAGAGCCGCCCGGTTGCCCG
>JBEKLK010000424.1:0-2617 GCA_050010235.1 Rhizomicrobium sp. | reverse complement strand
CTTCTTCGGGAGCAATATCCGCGTTTGGCTGAAGCTGAATGGAGCCGGAAAACGTTTCTCGTCCGTCGATGGCGACCATGACTGCGCGACGATCGGGCAAAAGGCTCCAATATTGCCATGCGCGCTTGCGTGAGATTCGTTCGTAGAAGGTCGGCGCTCGAAAATAGAGCGCATACATGCGACCGCCCAAGAAAGCTCGGTTCGCCTCTCCTTGCCCTACGTAATCCAAATCTATTGTTTTGCGGACGCTACTGCGGGGGCCATCGCATCCCACGACAAAATCCGCCTTGATCTTGAGTTCCTTTCCAGTTGCTAACTCCTCAATCGAGGCGACGACGGTTTCAGCATTTTGTTCAAGTGTGCGAAAGCGCCAGCCGAACCGCACGTCAACCGACGACAGCATCTCGGCGTGTTTTCGCAGGATCGGCTCGAGAAAAAGTTGCGACCCTCGGTGCGGTAATTCCGGCGTATACCACGACCTCAGATATTGCCGTGCCCGCGAGATCGCAAACGCCTGCCCAGGCGACGGCTGCTCGAAACGGGCCAATTCAAAGCCAGAAAAATCCGTGAAGTAGGCTACATCTGTGGGATAGTCCGCCGGGATTCCCATTTGGCGCACTTCGTCGGCGAAGCCGAGCCGCCGATAGTGCTCCATGGTCCGCGCCGAATTGGCATTGGCTTGCGGATGGGAAGACGTGGTCGGTTTATCGTCTACCAAAACACAGGAAATTCCCCAGCGTCCCAATTCAATCGATAGGACCAACCCTGTCGGACCGCCGCCGACGATCAAAACCTCAGTTTGAAGATCCACGCTGGACACCAACATTGCGGCTCGGTCGGATTATGGACGATGTCGCGGTCACAACGCCCGTCACGCAATGGCGCGCGACTGCCCTTCCCAATATCGCGCCCGTAATGCTTTCTTGTCGGGTTTTCCCAAAGCCGTTTGCGGGATCGCATCAATTTGTTCGAACGATTTGGGCGCATGAACCGGGCCCTTGCGTTGACGAACCATCGTCGCCAACGCGGCCGTGTCGAGGGCTGTGCCAGCGTGCAGTACCACGAACGCCTTTACAGCTTCCCCCCAGTCGGAATCGGGCACGCCGATCACCGCCACGTCTTTGACCGACGGATGCTGCGCAATTAGATCTTCGATCTCCTTTGGGTAGATATTAAATCCTCCGGAGATTATAAGCTCCTTGGCACGCCCGACGATGTAGTAGAAGCCGTCTTCATCGCGGTAGCCAAGATCGCCGGTATGCAACCAGTCGCCGGCGCACGCTTCCGCGGTTTCCTTTTCTCGCTTCCAATAGCCTTCCATGACGGACGGACTACGGGTCACGATCTCGCCTGGTTCATTGTCGCCGGCAATCGTTCTGTCGGGCCGCATGATCGCAACTTGCACACCAATATTGGGCAGGCCGCAGGACGCGAGCCGCGATCGATGATCCAGACTGTGCAAGCTCTTCGGCAACGAAGTGATGCACATCGGCGATTCACTCTGGCCGTAGAGCTGTGAGATATTCGGGCCGAACCGCCTTAGCCAATCCTCCAGAACAGAAGGAGCGATCGGCGCAGCGCCATACATGATGGTTTCGATCCCGCCGATGATCTTGGGGTCGACGTCGGGGTCCTGCAAAATTCGCTTCATTTGTGTCGGCACGAGCATCGTGCAGGTTATCCCATTGGCAACTACGGCCCGTTGGAACTCAAGCGGTGAAAATTTCGGAAGCATAAAGAATGAGCCGCCACGGATCATGGCGAGAGGCGCATAAGTACCCGCAGCGTGCGACAAGGGCGTTGTCGAGAGAAACCGCATCTCCTGAGGAAGATCCCAGGATGCGTTGCACATCAGAATGTAATTGATCTGCGTGCGATGATTAAGAATAACGCCCTTCGATTTCCCGGTTGTGCCGCCTGTTTGTACGATGCGCACAATGTCATCGGGTTGACTATCGATGCGCAGCTCCGCCCCCAGAAACGGCCGCGCGAGCTCTGACAGGCCGCTACCGTCTGAGCGCTCTCCAAAACGTATTATCTGACGATCGGGAAGCGCTTCGGCAAACTCGATCGGCGCATTGGGGTATTCCCTGTCATCGACGATCACGGTGCCGAGATTTAAATCTTCGATCAGAGCGACATGATCGGCGCGGGCTGAAAGCCCGTTCAGCGCTATGAAATGTAGTCCGCGGCAAACCGCGGCGTCGCGGGCGATTAAAGTTTCCGGCGTATTGGAACTGAGAAAGGCGACGCCGTTGCCACGACGTAGCCGATGTGCTGCAAATGCTTCTCCCAGGGCGGCAGATTCGCGGCGCAAGTCGCTGTAAAGAATATCGCGGTCGCGATAGCGCAGGAACACACGGTCGGCATGTACGCGCGTTGTGAAGTCGAACAGGGCAGAAAACGTGCCGCTTTGATAGAGAGCCCGTCCTACACCCATTCCGCGCGCCTTAGCTTCCGGTTTCACTCGCTGTTGCACCCTGTTTTCGATACCGCCAGTCGGGCTCGTATCGCGTTGCAGCGGCCGTGAACGCGAAAAATTGCCCGTCTACCCTACCCCAGACGTTCACTGCGGCATCCGAAATTATGCCCGGCCTTGGTCCTTTGGAATGTCCCG
>JBEKLK010000423.1:0-2627 GCA_050010235.1 Rhizomicrobium sp. | reverse complement strand
CAAGGTCCTGCCATTCCCGGAGCGCAGATCGAATACGCGATGGGACAGGTTGTCGCCGGTTTGTCTGCCTATACCTACATCGATGAGGCGCTTTATATCGAAGCCGGAGTCTATCGCTCCGCGCTGCAGGGTCAGTCCGTGGCGAACAACGGGGACACGACCAACAACATCATCTCCGGCGTCGCGCCTTATTGGCGGGCGGCCTATGAATGGGATTGGGACAAGAATTCCTGGGAGTTCGGAACGCTGGGCATGTATGCCGCGCTCGAGAATCCCACCACGCCTGCCGGAAACGCGATCAATGCGTCGCTGCAAAATGCGGCGACGGACCGTTTCCTCGATGTGGGACTGGATTCGGAATATCAGTTCATCGACGACGAGAACCAGATTTCCATCGACGCGAGATGGATTCACGAAAACCAGAATCTCGACGCGAGCTATGCGGCCGGATTCGCCACCAACAGAAGCGATCAGTTCGACAGCGCGAATCTGACCGCGAGCTATTATTGGCATCGCAAATTGGGCGCGAGCCTCAGCTTCTTCGATGTCAGCGGCTCGAACGATCCGCTCTATATCGGCACGGTATCCGGCAATTCCAACAGCAGTTGGGGAACTGCAGAGATCGATTACCTGCCCTGGCTCAACGTCAAGCTGGATCTGCAATATACCGCATTCATGAAGTTCGATGGTGCTTCGTCGAACTACGACGGCTTTGGGCGGAACGCGTCCGACAACAATCTTTTGTATGGATTTCTGTGGGTCGCGTTCTAGGCAGACGGTCCGCGAAAGGGGTAAGGCCCATGACAAACCGGTTTGTGGCAATTCTGGCCGCGAGCGCGTGTCTTGCCGCCGCGCCGGCTCCGGCGGCCGACGACTCCGCGGCAATGAAAGCGGCAGAAGCCAAAGCGGCGACGACTTGTCGCGACTGCCATGGACCCAAAGGCGACAGCGTATCGGCGACTTTTCCCCGGTTGAACGGTCAGCAGGCCGGTTACATCGCGGCTCAACTCAAGAACTTTCGCGACCACTCGCGCGCGGATCCGCATGCCCAGGCCTTCATGTGGGGCATGGCCTCGCAGCTCGACGATTCGATCATCGTCGAGCTGGGAAAATATTATGCAGGCCAGGCACCGACGCCGCCGCAAAGCGGCGGCGCACTCGCTACCGAGGGAAAGAAGCTTTATCTGACCGGTGCGCCCGCGCAGAGCGTTCCCGCCTGCGTGACCTGTCACGGCGCGCATGGCGAGGGCAACAGCATCATTCCGCGCCTGGCGGGGCAGCATGCCGATTATCTGAAAAAACAGCTTGAGGCTTTTCGGTCGACCTTGCGCGACAGCGACATCATGCATGCCAATACCAAAGATATGACCGACAGCCAGATCGAAGCGCTGGTCTCTTATCTTGCCAACGACTGATCCGCCCCGCCAGGTGCTGCCATCCTTGCCGTAAATCGCGGTCTTGCGCGATTCACCCGGTTGCCTGCATCCTTGAAGCATCGGAGAGACCGTTCTCGTCTTCGATGAGAAATGATTTGAGGAGAGATTGATGAGCGGCAGCCGCGAATTCGACGTCATCGTCTATGGCGCCACGGGCTACACCGGCCGGTTGGTCGCCGAATATCTGCTGGAAGCTTATGGTGTCGGCAAGCCCGTCAAATGGGCGATGGCAGGCCGCAATCGCGACAAGTTGGCCGAAGTGCGAGACCTGATCGGCGCACCCGCATCGCTGCCGCTGATCGTTGCCGATGCCAATGACGACGCCGCACTCGCAGCCATGGTGGCGCGCGCAAAAGTGGTGCTCACCACTGCGGGCCCCTATCAGCTCTACGGGTCGAAGCTCGTGGCCGCGTGCGCCAAAGCGGGTACGGACTATGTCGATCTGACCGGCGAATCCCACTGGATTGCCGCGATGATCGCAGCGCATGAGGCCGACGCCAAAAAGTCCGGCGCGCGACTCATATTTTCTTGCGGGTTCGATTCGATTCCGTTCGATCTGGGTGTGTGGTTTGCCGAGGAAGAGGCCAAGAAACGCTTCGGAACTTATGCCTCGCGTGTACGCGGCCGCATCCGCGGCATCAAAGGCGGACTCTCCGGCGGCACGCTGGCCAGCGGACAAGCGACCATGGCGCTCGCGCAAACCGACCGGTCCATCGGCGTATTGCTCGCCAACCCTTTTGCGCTGACGCCGGGCTTCGCGGGGCCGGCGCAACCGGACGGCGACACGCCTTACGACGACAAGGTCACCGGCGCCTGGGTGGGTCCTTTCATGATGGCCGGCATCAACACCAAGGCCGTCCACCGCACGAATATGCTGCTCGGCCATCCCTGGGGCACGTCGTTTCGTTACGACGAAATGCAGATGCTGGAAGGTCCGCCCAAATCGGGCGGCGGACCCAATATGGGGGGATTCGATTTCAATCTCGCCAATCTTCCGAAGCCTGGCGAAGGTCCTTCGAAGGAAGAGCGTGACGCCGGTTGGTACGACATTCTGTTCATAGCCGAGATGGATGACGGCCGTACCGTCCGCGCCGCGGTCAAAGGCGATTCCGATCCGGGATACGGCTCGACATCGAAAATCCTCGCAGAAGCCGCGCTGGCATTGGCGTTCGACGTGCCGCGTTCGGTCAC
>JBEKLK010000422.1:0-2640 GCA_050010235.1 Rhizomicrobium sp. | reverse complement strand
AACTCCATGATGTTCAATCTGGCGCGCATTATCGGCCCCGGCGCGGCGGGCTTGCTGGTTGCGCTGGCGGGCGAGGGCGTGTGCTTTGCGCTGAATTCGCTTTCCTATGCCGCCGTGCTGACGAGCCTGCTGCTCATGCATGTGGAGGCGCGAATCATCCGCAAGCAGGGACATCCGCTGCGGGAATTGCAGGCAGGATTCATCTATGCCTGGAGCACGCATGCGATCCGCGTGTCGCTGTTGCTGGTCGCCGTGTCGTCCTGCTTCGGCGCATCCTATCTCGCCCTGATGCCCGCCTTCGCGCGGGATGTTTTGCACGAGAACTCGGTGGGATTGGGATTGTTGATGGGATCGGTGGGCGTGGGCGCGCTCTGCGGCGCCTACGCATTGTCGCGGCTGCATGAGCGTCATCTCACTTTGGCACCGATATTGGCCGCCGGCGGATTCGGGCTCGGGCTGATCCTGTTTTCCCAGTCGCACATGCTTTATGTGTCGATGGCGCTCATCCTGCCCACCTCGTTCTGCCTGATGCTGTTGGGCGGCACCACCAACACGATCATCCAGACGGTTGCCGAAGATCACTTTCGCGGCCGTGTGGTCTCGTTCTATGCGATGGCGTTCATGGGCATGATGCCGTGGGGTGCGCTGTTGCTGGGCACTCTGGCGACCCATATCGGCATCGGCGAGGCGATCACCGCGGG
Source organism: Rhizomicrobium sp. (assembly GCA_050010235.1). Taxonomy (GTDB): domain Bacteria; phylum Pseudomonadota; class Alphaproteobacteria; order Micropepsales; family Micropepsaceae; genus Rhizomicrobium. The sequence continues at coordinate 1,939 of JBEKLK010000422.1, read as the reverse complement.
TGGCTCCGTTTGCATCCTGGCGGCAATCGCCGCGTGGTTCGATCGATCGCGGCACGCGGAAATCGCCCGCACTGTGGCGGGGGAATAGGTGGCGAAACCCGTCGACATTTATGAAGGCCTCACGCCGCCCGAACGCGAGGTCGCGTATGAGAGCTTCATCTGGCGCAATTTGAAGCGCAATTACGCGGGCCATTACGTGCACGGCATGCTGGGACTGACGGGCTTCCGCCTCGTCAATGCGCCCACTTTCGTGCCCGCCTATCTGCATCTGCTGTCGGGTTCGGATGTGGCGGTGGGATTGGGCCTCGCGCTGCAGCAGCTGGGCGGCGCGATTTCGGCGGTGGTGGGCGCGGCCCATATCGAGCACCGCAAGCATGTGATCCCCGTGTCGATGTTTCTCGGCACGATGATGCGGGTGCAGATCCTGGGCATGGCGCTGGCGGGCTATCTGCTCAGCGGCACGCCGCTTCTCGTCGCCGTCATCGTGTTCCTGTTCCTGCTGGGGCTGTTCTCCGGGCCGCAGGGTGTCGCGTTCCAGTTCCTGCTCGCGAAGATGATCCCGATCCGGTTGCGCGGGCGGCTGCAGGGCTGGCGCAACATGACGGGCGGGTTGATCGCGGCAGCACTTTCCTATCTCGCCGGCAAATATCTCGTGGGCCACAATGTGTGGGGCAACGGCTATTCGACGACGTTCCTCGCCGCTTTCGTGCTGACGAGCCTGGGGCTCACGGCCTTTCGCTTTCTCGTGAAGGAGCCGGAGCCGCCCACCTTGCGGCCGCGCGTGGCCATGCGCGAACGCGCCCGCGACGTGCCCGCGATGATGCGCGACAATCCCGCATTCTTCTACTTCATGATCGCGCGCACCTTCGCAGTCGCCAATCGCGTGGCCTCGCCGTTCTACATCATCTATGCGAGCCAGACGGTGGCGATGTCCGGCGCCACCATCGGCGAACTGTCCTTCGCCTATCTGATTGCGGACACGGCGGCCAATCTCGTGTGGGGGTACCTGTCGGACAAATCGGGCTTCCGCTCGACCTTCCTGGTCGCGCTGGTGCTGTGGATCGGCGCCACGGGAATGCTGATGGGCGTGCACACGCTGCCGATGTTCCTGATCGCGTTCTTCGGCCTGGGTGCTGCCAATTCCGGCTACCAGATGAGCGCGCAGAACATCGTGTTCGAATTCGGCCATCGCGACGACATGGCGATGCGTCTTGCGCTCTCCAACACCGCCGAAAGCACGATGGCGGCGGCGGGACCTTTCATCGGCGGGTTGATCGCGGCGTTCATCGGCTACCACGCGGTGTTCTGGGTCGCGATCGTCTGTGAGGCCATCGCATTGGGATTGCTGCTGGCATTGGTCGAAGAACCGCGCAAGAAACGTCTCGCGCTGGAAGCGGAGCGCGCGGAAGCGTTGGGCGCGTCGTCAACGACGAGCCTTGCGGAACGCGAAGCGGAAGAGGGCGGGGCGGCGGGGAGATGAGCTGACTAACAGCCGGTTGGAAGATTCACTGAGTTGGCGATGCTACTTGCGCCTGATGACAGGAACGCCTGCCCTCTTAATATCGCGCAACCTAACCCAGTTTCCGGGACTCCGTTCGACCTTCCAATAGAACCAACCATTGACGGAGCGGCCATGCGCAGCCTTGCCAGCTCCGGACACCGACGAATACAACTTGCCGTTAACACGAATTTGGCCGTTTCGCTTGACGAAACCAGTAGAATTCTTGCCCCAACGCTCACCCTTCAACTTGCCGCCTTGCGGGAGCAAATATGTCAATGCGCCGCGATCGGATTTCAGGCGCGCGGTTCGCGTTGCGACACCCGCAGTTCGCTTATGTCCAATTAGCAAATTGTGTTCGTGACTAAGCTTGACTCGAACCGCTTTGCTGAGTCTTCGTTTCAGATTTTCGGATCCTGAGGGTTTTCCGCCGACACGGTT
>JBEKLK010000421.1:0-2644 GCA_050010235.1 Rhizomicrobium sp. | reverse complement strand
GACGTTCGCACATCGAGATGTGTTCCGCGATTTCGCCCAGCCGTCCCATCTGGTCGTTGCTCAACCCGTCGGAACCCAGCTTCAACGCACGCACCAGAGCGCGGTGCACGATCAGGTCGGCATAGCGCCGAATGGGCGAAGTGAAATGCGCATAGCGCTGCAGGTTGAGTCCGAAATGCCCGACATTATCCGGCGAATAGACGGCCTGCGATTGCGTGCGCAACACCACATCGTTCATCACTTCGGCATGCGGCCCGCCTTTCACCTGCGCGAGGATGCGATTGAAGATGCCGGGCTTGACGACCTGGCCTTTGGCAAAATTGACGTTGATCGTACGCAGATAATCGGAAAATGCGAACAGCTTTTCCTTCGAAGGCTCTTCGTGGATGCGATAGATGAGAGGCTGGCGCGCCTTCTCCAGGCTTTCGGCGGCGGCGACATTCGCCTGGATCATCATCTCCTCGATCAGCCGCATGGATTCCAGCCGGTCGCGATAGGCGATGGACTTGACCTTGCCGTCTTCGCCGATGGTGATGCGGCGCTCGGGCAGATCGAGATCGAGCGGTTCGCGCCTGTCGCGCGCGATGGCGAGCGACTTGTAAGCGGCCCATAGGGGCGCGAGCGCCCGCTTGTGGATATCGCGATGTGCGACATCGGGTTCGCCGTCGAACGCGCGCTGGGCCTGCGCATAAGTGAGGCTGGCCGCAGACCTCATTGTCGCACGCAAGAATTCGTGGCGGCGCTTGTTGCCTTGCGCGTCGACGATCATGCGCACGGCCAGGCACGGGCGATCTTCGTTGTCGTGCAGCGAGCACAGATCGGCGGAGAGCCGCTCCGGCAGCATCGGCACCACACGGTCGGGAAAATAGGCCGAGTTGGCGCGTTTGAGCGCCTCGCGATCGAGCGCCGAACCGGGCTTCACGTAATGGGCCACGTCCGCAATTGCCACGATCACGATATGACCGCCCTTGTTGCCGGGATCGTCGTCGGGTCCGGCCCATACCGCGTCGTCGTGATCGCGCGCGTCCTCGGGATCGATGGTGACGAGCGGAATTTTCCGCAGATCCGTGCGCCCTTGCAGGTCGGCATAGGTGGCGCGCTCGGCTTCGTCCAGCGCTTCCTGGGGAAACTCGGTAGGTATCCCATGCGCATGGATCGCAATCAGGCTGACGGCGCGCGGTGCATCCATGCTGCCCAGGCGCTCGACCACGCGCGCGCGGGGGAAACCCGAAGCACGGCCCGCCAGGGGTTCCGCCAGCACGAGTTCGTTGGAGACGGCGCCGCCGCGATCGCGCGCTTCGACGGCGAATTCGATGCGGGTCTTGCGGTCGATAGGTTCGATACGGCCCTGCTGCGCGCCGGCGCGATAGACGCCGAGCACCTTGTGCGCGCTGGCGCCCAGCCGCTTGATGATCCGGGCGTCATAGCCATTGCGCGTTTCGCTGAGGCGCGCGAGCACGCGCTCGCCGCGGCCGAGCGCAGGTCCCACATCGCTTTCGCGCCCGGGCAGCACGACAATCTGCGGCGGTGCGTCCGGCTTGTCCCAATGCTGGGGCCGCGCGAGCAATTCGCCGTCGGGGTCCTGGCCGGTGATTTCAAGCACGGTCACTTCCGGCAACGCGCCCGGCGGGGCGTAGCTCTGCTTCGGCCCGCGGGTCAGCGCGCCTTCGTCTTCCAGTTCCTTCAGGATGCGCTTGAGTGCGATGCGCTCCGACCCCTTCACACCCGGCTTGCGTGCGATGTCGCGCTTGGTGGCATGCGGTTCGGCGGCCAAAGCTTCGAGTACGCGGGCTTTGTCGAGCGACTTTCGTTCCGGTGACGGTCGCTTGTGGTTCAAAGAGTCACCCGCCAGCCACCGGCGCGGGTTTGCGCTGGGGTTTTGCCTTGGCCTTGGATTTCGGCTTGGCGTCGCCGGATTTGCCGGCGGGCGCCTTGGCTTCTGCTTTTTTACCGTCCGCCTTTTTCGCCGCCGCCTTCGGCTTTGACTTCGAAGGAGCCTTCGTCTTTTTCGGTTTTTTGCCGCCGCCCTTGGCGACGCGGTCCGCGAGCAGCACGACCGCCTGATCGAGCGTCACGCTCATCGGATCCATTTCGCGGGGCAGCGTCGCGTTGACGTTGCCGTCGGCGACATAGGGGCCATAACGTCCCTTCATCACCTTCACCATCGCGCCCGATTCCGGATGCGCGCCCAGTTCCTTCAGCGCTTCGGGGCCGCGGGGCCCGCGCCCTTTCGACTTCTTCTCGGCCAGCACGGTGACGGCGCGATTGAGACCGACGGTGAACACTTCGTCTTCGGAATCGAGCGAGGCAAACTGTCCGTCATGCTTCACATAGGGCCCGAAGCGACCAAAATTCGCTGTGATCGGATTGCCGGTCTCGGGATGCTTGCCCACTTCGCGCGGCAACGACAGCAGCTTCAGCGCCAACTCGAAATCGACATCGGAAAGGTTCGTGCCTTTCGGAATCGACGAACGCTTCGGTTTCTCGCCTTCGCCCAATTGCACATAGGGACCGAAGCGGCCGCTGCGCAGCGAAATGGGCTCGCCCGTTGCCGGATCGTTGCCGAGCACGCGGGGCTGGCCGTCGCCGGCTTCGGCAGCGGATTGCCCGATCTGGCGGGTGTAGCGGCATTCCGGATAATTCG
>JBEKLK010000420.1:0-2665 GCA_050010235.1 Rhizomicrobium sp. | reverse complement strand
GGCCGGACGACGACCACGCGACCTTCGAAATCGTATGCGGCAAAGGGGCTTACATCCGGGGTTGGGTGCGCGACGTGGCGCTGGCGCTGGGCACACTGGGGCACGTTTCCGAGCTCCGCAGGCTGGCCGTCGGCGGCTTTTCGGTCGAGGACGCAATTTCGCTGGATAAGCTCAGGTCATTTATGCATAGTCCCGCCGCTTTTGAGCACTTGAGGCCTATTTCGACCGCGCTGGACGGCATCCCGGCACTGGCCGTTACGGGTCCGGATGCGGTTCGCCTGCGAAGCGGCAATCCAATTCTGATGCGAGCGAATTTGTTCGCCCGCATCATGGAAGAGGCCAGCGCACTCGACGATCTTCAAGGGCTTACGGTCTTTCTCTCCACTGCGGGAGGCGAGCCAGTTGCGCTTGCCGAGCTTGCGGAAGGCGAGTTGAGACCGTTTCGTGTTTTCAACTTTGGAACTGGATGACCGAATGACAATTACGCCCGACCGCAAGCAGACTGTTATTTCCGAATTCGCAACGAAACCCGGTGACACGGGTTCGCCGGAAGTGCAGGTCGCCGTGCTCTCCGAGCGCATTACGAACCTGACCGAGCACTTCAAGACGCATGGCAAGGACAACCATTCGCGCCGCGGCCTCATCAAGATGGTGTCGCAGCGCCGCCGGCTCCTCGACTACGTCAAGTCCTCCGACGAGAAGCGCTATGAAGCGCTGATCGCCCGGCTGGGTCTGAGGCGCTGAGCACGTCGATGGCGCCGGCCGGGTCCGGCCAGCTTCCGCGCGGCTCCGTACGAAATTTGTCCGGTTCGAATCCGATTCGCGCAGGCGCGCATAGGCACGCCTGCGCTTCAACGCATTCCCTGAGATGGCTCAGGGAAGACGGCCCAGGCGCATAGACGCCATGGCCAAACAAGTGACCTGCCGCAATCCGGTGGCAGGAAAGAAGGAATGCAAGAATGTTTAATATCATCCGTGAGGAATTTGACTGGGGCGGGCGCAAGCTGACGCTCGAAACCGGCAGAGTCGCCCGTCAGGCCGACGGCGCCGTGATCGCCACCTACGGCGAGACTGTGGTTCTCGCAACCGCGGTCGGCGCACACAGCGCCAAACCCGGAATCGATTTCTTTCCCCTGACGGTCAATTACCAGGAAAAATATTTCGCTGCGGGCAAGATCCCCGGCGGATATTTCAAGCGTGAAGGCCGGCCGACGGAACGCGAGACGCTGATCTCGCGCCTGATCGATCGCCCGATCCGTCCGCTTTTCGCCGACGGCTATCGCAACGAAACGCAAGTCATCGTCACCGTTCTCAGCCACGACATGGAAAACGATTCCGACATCGTCGCCCTGGTGGCGGCGTCGGCGGCGCTGACCATCTCGGGCATCCCGTTCATGGGGCCGATCGGGGCGGCCCGCGTCGGTTTCATCGACGGCAAATATGTTCTCAACACGCCCATCGACGACAAACCGAATTCGAAGCTCGATCTCGTCGTTGCCGGCACGGGCGACGCGGTGCTGATGGTGGAATCCGAGGCCCAGGAATTGTCCGAGCAGGAAATGCTGGGCGCGGTCATGTTCGGTCACCGGGAAATGCAAACCGTGATCGGCGGCATCATCCGCCTGGCGGAGAAAGCCGCGAAAGAGCCTCGCGATCTGCCGGTCGACGAGACCGCGCCGCTCGCGGCGAAGGTCAAGACCTTCTGCGAGACGGATCTTCGCGCAGCCTACCAAATCGCGGAGAAAGGCGCGCGTCACGACCGGCTCTCCGAGATCAAGAAGAAAGCGATCGCGGAGTTTGCAGGCGAAGGCAAAGCGCCGGAAAGCGTCGTTTCCAATCTGTTCAAGGATGCCGAAGCGAACGTCATGCGTTTTGCAGTGCTCGATACCGGCCGGCGCATCGACGGCCGCGATCTGAAGACCGTGCGCCAGATCAAGGCGGAAGTGGGCACTCTCCCACGCACCCACGGTTCGGCGCTTTTTACGCGCGGCGAAACGCAGGCGCTGGTGGTGACCACGCTGGGCACCGGCGAAGACGAGCAATATGTCGATTCGCTGGAGGGCACCTACAAGCAGCACTTCATGCTGCATTATAACTTTCCTCCGTACTCGGTCGGAGAGACCGGCCGCATGAATGCGCCGGGCCGGCGCGAAATCGGCCACGGCAAGCTTGCCTGGCGCGCCATCCATCCCATGTTGCCGACGAAGGAGCAATTCCCCTACACGATCCGGGTTGTCTCCGAGATCACGGAGTCGAACGGTTCCTCCTCGATGGCGACCGTGTGCGGCAGTTCGCTCGCGCTGATGGATGCGGGTGTTCCGCTCACCCGTCCGATCGCGGGCATTGCAATGGGCCTGATCCTCGAAGGTACGCGCTTCGCGGTGCTCTCCGACATCCTCGGCGACGAAGATCATCTGGGCGACATGGACTTCAAGGTCGCCGGCACCGAAGAGGGTGTCACCTCTCTCCAAATGGACATCAAGATCGCCGGCATCACCGAGGAGATCATGAAAGTCGCGCTAGACCAGGCGCGCGAAGGCCGCCTGCATATATTGGGCGAGATGGGCAAAGCCATCGGCCATGCGCGTTCGGAATTGGGCGAGCATGCGCCGCGCATCGAGCAGATCAAGATTCCGACCGACAAGATCCGCGAAGTGATCGGCAC
>JBEKLK010000419.1:0-2667 GCA_050010235.1 Rhizomicrobium sp. | reverse complement strand
AAACGACTGCAACCCAGACTGCAAGGCCCACAACCACGCCGCAAATCAGTCTCCACATATGCAATCCCCCTCGAATGCGAACAGACGTGACTACGCTTTCTTCGCGTTTTTGACCAGATCGTCCACCACGGCGGGATCGGCGAGGGTGGAGGTGTCGCCGAGATTCGACATGTCGCCTTCTGCGATTTTGCGCAGGATGCGTCGCATGATCTTGCCGGAGCGCGTCTTGGGCAGGCCCGGTGCGAACTGGATCACATCCGGTTGCGCGATCGGCGACAGATGTTTCGAGACGAATTTCTTGAGTTCTCCGGCCAGCGCGTCCGTGCCGGTCTCGCCCGCTTTCAGCGTCACATAGGCATAGATGCCCTGGCCCTTGATGTCGTGCGGCATGCCCACGACGGCGGCTTCGGCCACCTTGTGATGGGCGACCAGCGCGGATTCCACTTCGGCCGTGCCCAACCTGTGGCCCGACACGTTGATCACATCGTCGACCCTGCCCGTGATCCAGTAATAGCCGTCTGCGTCGCGGCGGCAGCCGTCGCCCGTGAAATATTTGCCGCGATAGGTTTTGAAATAGGTGTCGATGAAGCGCTGGTGATCGCCATAGACGGTGCGCATCTGTCCCGGCCAGGATTGCGTGAGCACGAGATTGCCGCTGGCCGCACCTTCGAGAACCTTGCCGTCCGCATCGACGAGTTGCGGCACGACTCCGAACAACGGCTTCGTCGCGGAGCCGGGTTTCAGATCGGTCGCTCCCGGGAGCGGCGAGATCAGGATGCCGCCCGTCTCCGTCTGCCACCAGGTATCGACCACGGGGCAGCGGGAGTCGCCCACATGGCGGTAATACCAGAGCCACGCTTCGGGATTGATCGGCTCGCCCACCGAACCCAGCAGGCGCAAGGATTTCCGGCTCGTCTTCTTCACAGGCGCCTCGCCTTCACGCATCAGCGCGCGGATCGCGGTGGGCGCCGTGTAGAAGATGTTGACCTTGTGCTTGTCGATCACCTCCCAGAAGCGCGAGGAGGTGGGATAGTTCGGCACGCCTTCGAACATCACCGTGGTCGCGCCGTTCGCCAGCGGCCCATAGACGATGTAGCTGTGGCCTGTCACCCAGCCGACATCGGCCGTGCACCAATAGATATCGCCGTCGTGATAATCGAACACGTATTGATGCGTGAACGCGGCGTACATCAGATAGCCGCCGCTGGTGTGCAGCACGCCTTTGGGTTTGCCCGTCGAACCGCTGGTATAGAGGATGAACAGCGGGTCTTCCGCGCTCATCTCTTCGGCCGGGCAATCGGCGGACACTTTCGCCGCCGCTTCGTGATACCAGACATCGCGTCCTGCTTTCATCGCAACGTTGGCCCCCGTTCGCCTGACCACGATCACGGTCTTGACGCCGGACTTTTCCAACGCCTGATCGGTATTGACCTTGAGCGGGATGGGCTTGCCCCCGCGCAGGCCTTCGTCGGCCGTCACCACGATGGTGCTGGCGCAATCTTCGATGCGGCCGGCAAGACTGTCCGGCGAGAAGCCGCCGAACACCACCGAATGGATCGCGCCGATGCGCGCACAGGCGAGCATCGCGTAAGCCGCTTCCGGGATCATGGGCATATAGATGGTGATGCGGTCGCCTTTCTTCGCGCCATGCGCCTTCAGCACATTGGCAAAGCGGCACACTTCCGCATGCAGCTCATTATAGGTGATGTGTTTGGATTGTTTGGGATCGTCGCCTTCCCAGATGATGGCAGTCTGCGCCCCCCGTGTCTTCAAATGGCGGTCAATGCAATTGGCCGCGACGTTCAGGCTGCCGTCCTCGAACCATTTGATGGAGAGGTTGTCCGGATTCCACGAAACATTCTGCACTTTGCTGAAAGGCTTGATCCAGTCGAGGCGACGCGCTTCCTCGCCCCAGAATGCGTCCGGATCCTTCAGCGAGCGCGCATACATCGAATCGTATTTTTTCGCGTCGATATAAGCGCGCTTCGACCAGTCTTTCGGCACGGAGATCAGGCTGTCGGACATGAACGTTTCCTCGGGTGGTAGTTCTCTTTTTTCCACCCGCCCCTTGAGGGCGGGTCGAAGGCTTTCTTTGAGCGTCAGCGAAAAGAAAACTTCGGGGCGGGGTATTCGATCAATAGCACCCCTCCCCGAAAAATCCTCGCTGCGCTCGAATTTTTCGACCCTCCCTCAAGGGGAGGGTGGGGATTTTGCAATTCGCGCGTTGCTCGTTCAAGCCTTCTAATCGATCGAGTCCGTATCCGCACCCGGCCGCGGGGGATCGCGGCGGATGGAGGCGGGCGTTTTGGAAAACTTCACCGGCGGCTTCATCGCCCGCCAGGTGCCTTCCGTCCCATGCTCGCGCAGCTGGAAGAAATTCACGGCCTTCAGATGCGGATCGTCGAGCACTTCCTCCAGCGTATTGGCGCGCATGATGGGCACGCGGTTCTCTTCGCCGAGCCTCATCCATTCTTCTGTGGTGTGAGCGAGTGCGGCCTCGCGCATCATTTCGTAATAGACCGCGACCTTCGCCTTGCCGCCTTTGGCGTTCAAAAACCGCTCGCTTTCATAGCCGTTCGGGATGCCGCCCAGCTCCATGAACTTCGCGGCCGCCGTGCGGCTCACGGGCTGAATGGCGATATGGCCGTCCTTGGTCTTGAGCGGACG
>JBEKLK010000418.1:0-2699 GCA_050010235.1 Rhizomicrobium sp. | reverse complement strand
CAGAAGGACCGCGACTACATCGTCAAGGACGGCAAGGTCGTCATCATCGACGAATTCACCGGCCGCATGATGGAAGGCCGACGCTATTCCGAGGGACTCCACCAGGCGCTCGAGGCCAAGGAAAATACTGCCGACCAGCCGGAAAACGTGACGCTCGCCTCCATCACCTTCCAGAACTATTTCCGCCTGTACGAAAAGCTCGCGGGCATGACCGGCACGGCGCTGACCGAAGCGGCCGAGTTCATGGACATCTACAAGCTCGACGTGATGGACATCCCGACCAACCTGCCGGTCAAGCGCACGGACCATGACGACGAAGTCTATCGTTCGATCGAAGAGAAGAACGAAGCGATCATCGCGCTGATCAAGGATTGCCACGAGCGCGGCCAGCCCATTCTGGTGGGCACGACGTCGATCGAGAAGTCGGAGGAGCTCGCGGCCCTCCTCAAGAAGCGCAAGATCAAGCACAACGTGCTGAACGCACGCTATCACGAACAGGAAGCCGCTATCGTGGCGCAGGCCGGCGTATCGGGCACCGTCACCATCGCCACCAACATGGCGGGCCGCGGCACCGACATCCAGCTCGGCGGCAATCCCGACATGCGCATCCGCAACGAACTGGGCGGCGTGGTCGACGACATGGAGCGCGCCACCCGCACCGCGCAGATTCGCGAAGAAGTCGCGGCCGACAAGGAACGTGCGATTGCGGCAGGCGGCCTTTACGTCATCGGCACGGAACGACACGAAAGCCGGCGCATCGACAACCAGCTGCGCGGCCGGTCCGGCCGCCAGGGCGATCCCGGCGCCTCGAAATTCTTCCTGAGCCTGCAGGACGATTTGATGCGCATTTTCGGTTCCGAGCGCATGGACGCCGTGCTGCAGCGCCTGGGCCTGGAAAAAGGCGAAGCGATCGCTCATCCCTGGGTAAACAAGGCGCTCGAAAAGGCGCAGCAGAAGGTGGAAGCGCGCAACTTCGAAATGCGCAAAAACATCCTCAAATACGACAACGTGCTCAACGACCAGCGCAAGGTGATCTTTGAGCAGCGCAAGGAAATCATGTCGGCCGACGACGTGAGCGACCAGATCGCGGATATGCGCGAGCAGGTGGTGGGCGAACTCGTCAACAGCCACATTCCCGAAAAGGCCTATGCCGAGCAGTGGGACGCGGTCGGCCTCGCGCAGGAAATCCAGAACATTTTCGGTCTCGATCTTCCCGTCGTCGAATGGACGAAAGAGGAAGGCATCGCGGACGAGGAAGTCCGCGAACGCATCCTGAAGGCAGTCGAAGTTCGCGCCGCGGAGCGCGCCGCGAATGCTGGCGCCGATCTGATGCGATACATCGAGAAGACCATCCTCTTGCAGATGCTCGATCACGATTGGCGCGAGCACATCGTGCAGCTCGATCATCTGCGCCAATATGTGGGCTTGCGGGGATATGGCCAGCGCGATCCGCTGAACGAATACAAAAGCGAAGCGTTCACCCTGTTCGAAGGCCTGCTCAGCAAGCTCCGGACGGACGTCATCCGCCCGCTGATGAATCTGACGATCAACGTAGATCAGCCGCTGCCGGTGGAACAGCCCAGGCCGATTGCGATGCAGGAGCATCACATCAATCCGCTCACGGGCGAGGACGAAGGCCTGCCTCCGTCAGACCCAGGCGCTCAGCGCGCGGCGCGTTTGCGCGACGTTGCGGTAGATCCGAACGATCCGGCCACCTGGGGCAAGATTCAACGCAACGCACCCTGCCCCTGCGGTTCGGGCCGCAAGTTCAAGCATTGTCACGGTGCGCTGGTTTAAGCCGAAATTCTAAACGTCAAAGCCCGCGAAACTGGCTGTTGTAGACGGCCATGATATGATCGCGGCGCTTCGTCAGGCGAACGACCTCGTCTTCGAGTCCAAGACGCGTCGCTTCGTCGATGGCGCGGTGCAGAAACAGGCACGCGTCCTCGTATTCGGTCTTCGCCGCCCGCGGCTGCGCGTCATACATGCGCGTGTAAGCCGCTTCGGCCTTCGCCTCCCAGTCCTGCGGCTGAGCCTTGTCGGTCATGGGCCAAGACTAGCACGACCCCGCGCGATCCCGCAGCGCTTGGCACGGCGTGGACAGGTGAACTAACGTCGCGCGGCGCAAACTTGCGCAGGGAGCCCGATGACATGACTGCACCCAAGCCCTTCAAAATCGAAATCCCCCAGGCGACGCTCGACGCGATCCTGGCCAAGGTGCGCGCCTATGAATGGCATGAGATGCCGCGCGGCGCGGGCCTCGAAGGCAGCTGGGCCTATGGCGCCAATCTCGATTTCATGCGCGAGCTCTGCGCCTATTGGGTCGAGCGCTACGACTGGCGGAAATGGGAAGCGGAGTTGAACCGCTTTCCGCAATTCACCGCGCAGGTCGAGGATATCGATATCCATTTCTATCGCGTCGACGGTTCGGGCCCTTCGCCGCGGCCCCTGATCCTCAGTCACGGCTGGCCGGGATCGGTGTTCGAATTCCTGCACATCATCGAGCCGCTGGCGCATCCCGAACGTTTCGGCGGCGATGCGAAGGACGCCTTCACCGTCATCGTGCCGTCGCTTCCCGGCTACGGATTTTCCGGCAAGCCGCAACGCCCGATCAGCCCGCGCACCATCGCACGATTGTTCGACAAGCTTATGGTCGACGCGCTGAAGCTGCCCGGCTACATCGCGCAAGGTGGAGATTG
>JBEKLK010000417.1:0-2701 GCA_050010235.1 Rhizomicrobium sp. | reverse complement strand
GCTCGTGAGCGGCTACGCGGAGATCACCAGCGGCTCGGGCCGCGCCGTCGCACGCATCGAACGCACTGCCCTGTGCCGGTGCGGCGGATCGAAGAACAAGCCCTATTGCGACGGGACCCACGCACAAATCGGCTTCACCGACCAATAGTTTCACCTGCCGCACCGTCTCGGCATATCGGCCGATCTTGCGGGAATGCACGCATCTGTTCGCTTAACCAACGGGCACTTCCGGGGTTCCCGGACGTTCTATGGACATAATCCGCGTGGTAGAGTGCCCCTCGGGCAGTGGGTGGGAGAACGGCTATGAGTTGGATGTGGTGGTTGGCGGCGCCGTTGGCGATTGGCGCATTCGGCGTGCTTCTGCTCCTGACAGGCTTCGGACATTTGTTCGGCGGCCGGGTCGGCCGCGCGAGCGGCCATTTCCTCGGCGGCGCACCCATGGCGGTGGTCGGTCTGGCGGCGGGATTGCTCGGGCTCAACACGCAGACTTATTCGCGCCTCAGCCATGAAGGTCCCGTGGCGGAAGTGACGGTGAAAGAGCTCGACCCCGCAAATTCGCGCTATCTCGTGACAGTGCATCGGCTCGACGGTTCGAATCCGACTCCGCCCTGCATGATTCAAGGCGACGAATGGGTACTGAGCGGGCGCGTGCAGAAATGGAAGCCGTGGGCGAACATATTGGGGCTCGACGCCACCTATTCGCTCGATCAGATTTCGAACATGTATTTCAACGCCGCGCGCGCGAACGGCAAGGCGATCACGTCCTGCGATCTCGGCGGCGCGCAGCCGGACATCGATCAGTATGTCCCGCCGGGCTGGCTGGCGTGGCTCGCCGACCAATCCTATTCGGTCGATCGTCGCTTCGGCTCGGCGAACTACATGCCGCTCGCGGATGGTGCCGCCTACAAGGTCGTGATCACGCAATCCGGGTTCAACGCGGAGCCCGACAACGACGCGGCGCGTACGGCGAACCAGAAGCGCGGATAGAGAGCGCGGCCCCCCTTCCGTCCGCCTCGCGAAGATCGCGAGGCGTCCACCTTCCCCCGCGAGGGGGGAAGGTTAGAAAAAATTGGACGGCGCTTCCTTTCTTAGCCTTCCCCCCTTGCGGGGGAAGGTGGCGCGCGGCGTCAGCCGCGTGACGGAAGGGGGGCCGACGCGATTCAAATCGATCCGAAACTACTTCAGCCCTGCTCGCGCTCCATGATCTGTTCGATCATTTCCTTGCCTTCCGGGCTGTGCAGCCAGGATTCCGCTTTCTCCAGCGTGGGGAATTGCAGCGGAACGCGGTGCGGCCGCACGCGATCGGGAACCGGGATCAGAACCTCAAAGGTGCCTTCGAACCGCGTGTCCTTGGTGGCGGCGGCGAAGGGCCCCGGCAGCGCTTTGTTCTTTTTCATCGGATTTATCCTTTCTCTCGACCGGCTGACTTAGGCCGCGCGGCGCGACTGGCCGCCGCGACGGCGATTGCGCGCGCGATTGTGCTGGTTGTGCGGACGATTCTCGTGACGCGCCGGTGCCGTGTCGGGCTTTTCGTCCGACGACCGGCGCACGCCGCCGATGACGGTCAGCTCCTGCTTCACCAGCCGTTCGATCGCTTTGAGCGAACCGCGCTCCGCCGGATCGCAGAACGCGATCGCGACGCCGCCCGCGCCGGCCCGCGCCGTGCGGCCGATGCGGTGGACATAGCTTTCGGCCACATCCGGCAATTCGAAATTGATCACATGGCTGATGCCGTCGACATCGATGCCGCGTGCGGCGATGTCGGTGGCGACAAGCACGCGCGACTGCCCGTTGCGGAAGCTTTCCAGCGCCCGCTGACGTGCATTCTGCGATTTGTTGCCGTGGATCGCCTCGACCGCATGGCCGTTCTTCTCCAGCTGATCGGCCACCTTGTTGGCGCCGTGCTTGGTGCGCGTGAAGACGATGACGCGCGACATGGCGGGATCGCGCAGCAGATCCGTCAGGAGCGCGCGCTTGTCCTTCGCCTCGACGAAATAGACGCGCTGGTCGATGTTGTCGGCCGCGATGGTCTTCGGCGAAATGTCGATGCGGACGGGATCGCGCAGGATTTCGCCCACGAGATGCACCACGTCGCCCGGCATGGTCGCCGAGAACAGCATCGAATGACGCTTGGCCGGCAGATGGCCGACGATGCGCCGCACATCGCGGATGAAGCCCATGTCGAACATGCGGTCGGCTTCGTCGACGACCAGCGTCGTCACGGTGCCGAGGCGCACATGCTTCTGGTTGATGAGATCGAGCAGACGCCCCGGCGTGGCGACGAGAACGTCGACGCCCTGGCGCATGGCCGTCACCTGGCGGCTCTGATTGATGCCGCCGAGAATCACGGCATGGCGCAGTTTCAGATTGCGGCCATAGGAGCGCAGGCTCTCGTCGATCTGGATCGCGAGTTCGCGCGTCGGCGCCAGGATCAGGGCGCGCACGCAATGCGGCCCCACCTGGGTGTGATCCGCGGCGAGCCTCTGCAGAAGCGGCAGGCCGAAGGCCGCCGTCTTGCCGGTGCCCGTCTGGGCAAGGCCCAGCACGTCGCGGCCGGCGAGCAGGAGCGGAATCGCCTGCTCCTGAATCGGGGTGGGTTGGGTGTAGTTCTCGGTGGTGAGCGCGCGCAAAAGCGGCTCGGCGATGCCGAGGCTGGCAAAAGTCATATTGGTCACGTGTAGTTCCTTAAAGCACCAGTGCG
>JBEKLK010000416.1:0-2707 GCA_050010235.1 Rhizomicrobium sp. | reverse complement strand
ACATACCAGTCGGCCTTGTCGCCGCCCTTGAGACTTTCCCCGAACCAGGCGTGTTCGTCCGATGTGTGCGCCAGAACTTCGTCCGTCAGGACCTTGAGACCCCGCGCATGGGCGGCGGCGAGTAGGCGTTCGAAATCCAGCAGCGAGCCATAATCAGCGTTGACGTTCTCATAGTCCGAGACATCGTAGCCCCAATCGCGATTGGGCGAAGGATGGATGGGCGACAGCCAAATGGCATCCACGCCAAGTTGCGCGATGTAATCCAGTTTCGATTCGAGCCCGGCGAAATCGCCATAGCCGTCGCCGTTGGAGTCGCAGAAGCTGCGGATATAGATCTGATAAATGACCGCGCCCTGCCACCAGGGCGTTGCGTCGCTCAAACCTCGTCGGCCCGGTTCACAATCTTGCCGACCAAGCCATAGGCCTTGGCGGCTTCGGCGCCCATCCAGAAGTTCCGCTCGGTGTCGATCACGACCTTCTCATAAGGCTGGCCGGTTTCGCGGGCGATGGTGCGATTGATGCGCTCCTGCATCTTGAGGATTTCTTCGGCCTCGATCGAGATGTCCGAGGCCTGACCCTGGATACCGCCGAGAGGCTGATGCAGCAGGAAGCGCGTGTTGGGAAGCGATAAGCGGTTCTCCTTCGTCGCGCCCAGATAGATATGCGCGCCGGCGCTGGCGACCCAACCCGTGCCGATCATCTTCACCTTAGGTCCCACAAAGCGGATCACGTCATGGATCGTGTCGCCCGACTCCACATGGCCGCCCGGCGAGTTGATGATGACACGAATATCGCCCTCGCCTTCGGCGGCATGGGCAAGCAGTTGCGCCGTCACGCGCTCGGCCATCTTCATGTCGACTTCGCCGAAAATGAGAACCGTGCGCGATTTGAACAGCGCATTCACGACCGGCGAGGATTGCGGCTCGGGCGGCGGCGTCTTGGATTTATCGTCTTCTTCGTCGAGGCGGCGCAAAGGCAACTCCTGCAAATGTTCTTCGAATCCCGGCTGCATACTAGCCAAGGCAACCCTGCCGTCCACCGTCCCTACAACGCGTTAACGGCCGCACTGAGAGTAGGGCCAATTTCGGCGTGGATCGCGAGGTCTGCGATCTCGTCCTGCTCCGTCGGTTCGCGGTTGAGGATCGCGAGTTTGGCCCCGTGGCGCTTGGCAAGCGCCGGAAACCCCGCTGCGGGGTAGACCACAAGGGAGGTTCCGAGAACGACAAAAAGGTCGCAAGCGACGGTTGCCTCATGGGCACGGGCCATTTCGAGCTCCGGCATGGCCTGGCCGAACGAAATGGTCGCCGTCTTCACGATGCCACCGCAGGCGGGGCAATCCGGTGGCGCACCATGCGCCTCGAAATGCACCCGGATCGGTTCCAGCTCCATGCGATCGCCGCAATCGAGACATTTGGCATAGCGCGTGTTGCCGTGGAGCTCGATCACCTGCCGGGCCGGCACGCCGGAATCCTGGTGCAGATTGTCGATGTTCTGGGTAATCACATGGGAGACGCGTCCCTTCGACACGAGTTCCGCGATTGCCAGATGGCCAGCGTTCGGCTTCACGGACGAGAAAGTTTGTTCCATGGCAAAGCGCCGACGCCACGCCTCTTTGCGCATTTCGACCGAGGCGACAAAATCCTGAAAATCGATCGGCGCCATTCGCGTCCAGATACCGCCCGGCGAACGGAAATCCGGAATGCCGGATTCCGTGGAGATGCCCGCGCCCGTGAACACGACGGCGCGTCGCGATCTGCGCAGCAATGCCGTCAGCGATGCGGCTTGAAGATCGGTGGGTGTGGTCGTCACAGATAAGCTCCGGGTGGGCGAACAAACATGGGATCTAACGCGGCTCCGCCAAGGCCTCCAGCCGTTTGGCGTCCAGAAGCACGATCGTACCGCGATGTTCCTCGATCACACCCTCTTTCCGCCATTTCTGCATCAGCCGGCTGATGCTTTCGCGTGTCACGTTCATATGGCTCGCCAGTTCCCGGTGCGGCAAGGTCGCAGCCAACCTTCGTCCCCTGGGCGTATCGAACCCGAAATGCTGCGAAAGGAACAAAAGTCGCTTTGCCAGGCGTGCCGGCAAATCCAGGAACGCGGCGTCCTCGTAACTTTCCGAAATCCAGCGCGCGCGGGCCGCCAACGCAGCCATCAATTGCAACACTGTTTCCGGCTCCTTCTTCAGAAACGGAATCAGATCGCGCCGGCTCAATGCCAGCAATTCAACCGCTTCGACCGTCACGACGTCGGCCGTCCGAGGGCCGCCGTCGGCAAAAGCCAGTTCGCCGAATACAGCCCCCGGCCCCAGCAGATTGAGCGTCACTTCGCGTCCATCGGCGGCGCCGGAGCCGAACTTCACTCGACCCTGATGAATGACGAACAAATGCGAACCGGGCTCGCCCCGACGGAATACGACCGCCCCTTGCCCAAGCACGCGCCATTCGGCGATCGCGGCGACCCGTTTCAATGCGGATTCGTCCAGACCCCCGAACAGCCTCGTTCGGGACAACGCCAGAATTTTCTGTTTGAGCCGCGTGTCGACTGCACTGGACATTCGGTCAATCTCCCCGGGCTGCCGGATCAGGCCACATGCAACCGCCATGCAGCGATATCCGCGACGGGGCAAGACTCGAGCATGTCGACGATTTCGGCCCCGCTCTCGATCATGGCTGTGCGCGACCTTTCGCCGACCAGGATATTCGTC
>JBEKLK010000415.1:0-2709 GCA_050010235.1 Rhizomicrobium sp. | reverse complement strand
CGATCGCCGCGTGTATGCAGGCGAGCAAACCCGCGGCCATGGCCGCCATCGTGGGCGATCTCGCCGCTGTGGAAGAGATCAAGGCGCTCAAAGATCTGATGGGCGCGTTTGGCGTGGCGAATCTCGATTGCCGGCAGGATGGGGCCAAGCTCGCAGCCGCACCACGACAATCCTATCTGTTCAACACGACAATCGCCGGAGTCGAAGCGGCGGATGCGCTTTTGCTGATCGGTACGAATCTGCGCTGGGAAGCGCCCGTCCTCAACGCGCGAATCCGCAAGACTTGGCTCGCCGGCAATCTCAAGGTCGCTGCTGTCGGGAAGATTTACGATCTCACCTATCCGGTCCAGCATCTCGGTGCGAGCGCATCGGTGCTGGCGGCGCTTGCCGACGGCAGCCACGATTTTGCGAAAGCACTGAAGGAGGCCAAGCGACCGATGCTGATCGTCGGTCCCGGCGCTTTCGCGCGTGCCGATGGCGCTGCGATCTTGAAACTTGCAGCACGCATCGCCGGTGAAACCGGGATGGTCGGCCCGGCCGGCACCCCCGCAGAAGGCGGCTGGAACGGATTCAACGTGTTGCATACCGCAGCGTCGCGCGTGGGCGCCCTCGATCTTGGATTTGTGCCGGGCGCGAACGGTCGCGATGTGACCGGCATTCTCGATGGCGCATCGAAAGACGAAATCGACTTCGTCTATCTGCTCGGCGCCGACGAAATCGACATGACCAAATTGGGCAAAGCGTTCGTGGTCTATCAGGGCACGCATGGCGATGCGGGTGCGCATCGCGCCGACGTTGTGCTGCCAGGTGCGGCCTATACGGAGAAGGAAGGTCTTTACGTCAATTTCGAAGGCCGCGTGCAACGCGCGGAGCGGGCCGCATTCCCGCCAGGCGACGCCAAGGAAGACTGGGCGATCCTCCGCGCGCTGTCCGACGTGGTCGGAAAACGCTTGCCTTACGACACGCGCGACGCGCTGCGGCGCGCAATCGTGGCCGATGCGCCGCAATTTGGCGAAACGGGAACGTTGCCCGAGCCGGCGGGCGCCGATCCCGCCATCTGGGATGCGATCGGAGCAGGCGGGAATATCGACGCTTCACGGCCGCTCGGTTCGCCGATCTCAGACTTCTATCTCACCAATCCAATCGCGCGCGCGAGCCTGACCATGGCGGAGTGCAGCAGGATATTCGTGTCGGGCGCCAACAAGATGGCGGCGGAGTAGGGGCATGCTCTTCACCAGCGCCTTCCAGCATCTCGGCCTGCCATACGCATGGGCCTGGACCGCCAGCCAGGTCATCGTCATCGTCGTTTTCCAACTTGTGCTCGCGGTCTCGGTCGCCGTGTTCATTCTCGCCGATCGCAAGATCTGGGCAGCAGTGCATTTGCGGCGCGGCCCTAACGTGGTCGGCGCGTTCGGACTGCTGCAAACGATTGCGGACGCGCTCAAATTCTTCTTCAAGGAAGTGATCATCCCTGCCGGCGCCAACAAGGCACTGTTCGTGCTCGCACCTCTCATCAGCGCGACGCTGGCCTTCGCCGCCTGGGCGGTCGTTCCGCTGAACGCTGGCTGGGTGGTGGCCAACATCAATGTGGGCATCCTCTACATCTTCGCGATTTCGTCGCTGGGCGTTTACGGCGTGATCGTGGCGGGATGGGCCTCGAATTCGAAATACGCGTTCCTGTCTTCGCTGCGCGCCGCAGCCCAGATGGTCTCTTATGAAGTCTCCATCGGCTTCGTGCTGATCACGGTGCTGCTCTTTGCGGGTTCGCTGAATCTTTCTGCCATTGTCGAAGCGCAGGCGCATTGCTGGTTTGCCTTCACCCTATTGCTGCCGATGTTTGTGATCTTTTTCATTTCGTCACTCGCGGAAACCCAGAGACCGCCTTTCGACCTTTTGGAAGCGGAATCCGAACTCGTCGCGGGCTTCATGGTCGAATACTCGTCCACGCCGTTCCTGCTGTTCTTCCTGGGCGAATATATGAACGTCATCATGCTGTGCGGTATGATGACTGTGCTGTTCCTTGGCGGCTGGTTGCCGCCGCTCTCGATCTGGCCGTTCACCGCAGTGCCGGGCCTGATCTGGTTCCTGCTCAAGCTGTTTTGCGTGTTTTTCATGATGGCGATGGTGAAGGCGATCGTGCCGCGCTATCGCTACGACCAGTTGATGCGGTTGGGCTGGAAGGTGTTTCTCCCGACGTCCCTCCTTTGGGTCGTGCTGACGGCGGCATGGGTCACCTTCGTCCGTCATGGAGGCGCCTGATGGCTTATCTGGACCGGACGGCGCGCTCGATTTTCTTCTGGGAGTTCATCAAGAGCTTCGCGCTCGCGATGCGGTATTTTTTCTCGCCAAAGGTGACCCTGAACTATCCGTTCGAGAAGGGCCCGCTGTCGCCACGCTTTCGCGGCGAGCATGCGTTGCGCCGCTACTCGAACGGCGAAGAACGCTGCATCGCTTGCAAGCTGTGTGAGGCGATCTGCCCGGCGCAAGCCATCACCATCGAAGCCGAGCCGCGCGAAGACGGCAGCCGCCGCACCACGCGCTATGACATCGATATGGTCAAATGCATCTATTGCGGTCTCTGCCAGGAGGCATGCCCCGTGGATGCGATCGTGGAAGGACCTAATTTCGAGTTCTCGACCGAGACGCGGGAAGAACTCTATTACGACAAGGCGCGGTTGCTGGCGAATGGCGACCGCTGGGAAGTCGAAA
>JBEKLK010000414.1:0-2716 GCA_050010235.1 Rhizomicrobium sp. | reverse complement strand
GTCCTCGCCAGGGTGGCACGAGTCCTGCGAATTCGTTAATGGGGCAGACGATCCGGCACGCTGCCCAGGAGATCACCTATGAAAAAGATCGAAGCGATCATCAAGCCGTTCAAACTCGATGAGGTGAAAGAGGCGCTGCAGGAAGTCGGCGTGCAAGGCATCACGGTGACTGAGGCCAAAGGCTTCGGCCGGCAGAAGGGACATACCGAACTTTACCGGGGCGCCGAGTATGTCGTGGATTTTCTGCCCAAGGTGAAGATCGAGATCGTCGTGTCGAGCGAGCGGCTCGAAGCGGCGGTCGAAGCCATACAAAAAGCCGCGCGAACAGGGCGCATCGGCGACGGCAAGATCTTCGTGCTCGATGTCCAGGAGGCAATCCGCATCCGCACCGGCGAAACCGGCGCGGACGCGATCTGAAACGCAACCCGCGGGCCCGGCGCCCGCTCAGCTCAACGACTCGAAGGGAAGACGCAAGGCCATGTCAAACGCACACACCATCCTGAAGCTCATCAAGGACAAAGAGATCAAATTCGTCGATCTTCGTTTCACCGATCCGCGCGGCAAGTGGCAGCACGTGACCTTCGACCTGTCGCTCGTGGATGAGGATTTCCTCACCAACGGAACGATGTTCGACGGTTCCTCCATCGCCGGCTGGAAGGCGATCAACGAATCCGACATGACCCTGGTGCCCGACTGCAACACGGCGCTGATCGATCCGTTCTTTGCGCAGCCGACTTTGTCGCTGGTGTGCGATGTGATTGAACCGACGACAGGCCAGGCTTATGGCCGTTGCCCGCGGTCGATCGCCAAGGCGGCCGAGAAATATGTGCAGTCCGCCGGCATCGGCGACACGGTCTATTTCGGCCCCGAAGCGGAATTCTTCATCTTCGACGATGTCCGTTTCGACACGGGGATGAACAAGGGCTTCTACTTCATCGATTCCCTCGAAGGCGCATACAACACCGGCACCGAATACGAGACGGGCAATCTGGGCCATCGTCCCGCCGTCAAGGGCGGCTACTTCCCGGTTCCGCCCGTCGATTCCGCGCAGGACATCCGCAGCGAAATGCTCGGCATCATGGGCGATCTCGGCATCGAACCGGAAAAGCATCACCACGAAGTGGCGACCGCGCAGCACGAACTCGGGTTCAAGTTCAAGACCCTCACCCGCGGCGGCGACGCGATGCAGATTTACAAATACGTCGTTCATCAGGTCGCGGCTGCCTACGGCAAGACGGCGACGTTCATGCCGAAGCCCGTCTATGGCGACAATGGCTCCGGCATGCATGTGCATCAGTCGATCTGGAAAGGCGGCAAACCGCTGTTCGCCGGCTCGGGCTATGCCGATCTGTCGGATACGTGCCTCTACTATATTGGCGGCATCATCAAGCACGCCAAGTCGCTCAACGCGTTCACCAACCCGCTGACGAATTCCTACAAGCGGCTGATCCCCGGCTTCGAAGCCCCGGTTCTGCTCGCCTATTCGTCGCGCAACCGCTCGGCCTCCTGCCGTATTCCGTTCTCGGCCAGCCCGAACGGCAAGCGCGTGGAAGTGCGCTTCCCGGATCCGGGCGCGAACCCCTATCTCGCCTTCGCATCGATGTGCATGGCCGGGCTCGACGGTATCGAGAACAAGATCCATCCGGGCGACCCGATGGACAAGGACCTCTATGCACTGCCGCCGGAAGAGCTGAAGGAAGTGCCGACCGTCTGTGGCTCGCTGCGCCAGGCGCTCGAGTGCCTTGATCGCGATCGCGCCTATTTGAAGAAAGGCGGCGTGTTCTCCGACGACTTCATCGACAGCTATATCGAACTGAAGATGACCGAGGTCTATGCCTTCGAGCACACACCTCATCCGGTCGAGTTCAAGATGTATTATAGCGTTTGATTCCAAAGCCGGTTGCGTTCCGCGGAAAGGCCGGGAGAAATCCCGGCCTTTTTGTTTGGCGTTGCTACACCCGCGCAAACCACGCCGCGTAAGCTGCGAGGGATAACGTTCCGGCGGCGACGGAGGCCTCACCGCTCCCGATCGCGAGCGGAGTGGCGCGGGCGAGCACGGGATCGCGGAATTCGGCGGGTTCCTTCGACATATTGAACACGCAGAGCATGGTTTCCTTCGCCGTCTTGCGCACGAATGCAAGAACCGGCGACGGCGCATCGTGGAATTCGATCTGGCCGAGACGCAGTGCGGCGCTCGCTTTGCGTGCCGCCAGGAACCTGCGCACGAAGGCCAGAGTTGAGGTTTTGTCCTGCTCCTGCGCAGACACCGCGAGCGCGCGGTGGGCCGGCGCCATGGGAAGCCAGGGCGTGCCTGTCGTGAAGCCGAGACTGTGAGCGTCCCCGTTCCAAGGCATGGGGGTCCGGCAGCCGTCGCGGCCTTTGCTGAATGGGTAATAGAGGTCGCCGACCGGATCGCGCAGTTGCCGGCGAGTCAGATCGGCCTCGGGCAGGCCCAGTTCCTCGCCCTGATAGACGAGTGTCGTACCCTTCAGCGACAGCAGGAGAGCCAGCATCAAGCGGGCGAGCGCCGGCGGCGCATCGGGACCGCCGAAACGGGTCAATGTCCGCATGATGTCGTGATTGCAGAACGCGACAGAAGGCCAGTGCGCGGGATATTTCGCCAGCATCGCGAAATGCGCGCGGATAAACTCGGGCCCCAGCTTGCGCGCTTCCAACAACGGAAAGCTGTAGCCTGAGTGAAGCCCGACATCGGGCG
>JBEKLK010000413.1:0-2754 GCA_050010235.1 Rhizomicrobium sp. | reverse complement strand
GACAGCGATACCCGCTGCGATCAATCCGTATTCGATAGCCGTTGCACCCGACTCGTCGCGCAAGAAACGCATGAATAGTTTGCTCATTCCAACCTCCATTAGCAGCGTGGTTTGATTTCGCGTGCCTGTCGAATGCGCTCCACCGCATCGATGCAGACGAGGTTAGATTGCATCGATTAATCCAAGTTAAATTGCAGTATTTTATCGATCCGTTTTTTGTATCGTTGTGGAACGAAATCGCGCAGTTGGAAAAATTGCCGAAAATATGTTTTGCAATTGGGAAACCATCGCGCCGAATTTGGCCTGGCTATTGTTCGCATTGCGATCCGAATAAAAATTGCTTCAAATTGTAGCAGGCGTATCGGCCCTGCGGCTTGATACAGTTAGCGCCTGGACGTCGCGGGCAAAGGTGCCGCTCACATGCAAGGAATTGGGAACCGCGTCGACGGTTGCACAGTCCCCTCGTCGCCGCTCGACACGCCGGATGTCTGGCTGGGCGCCGAACTCGCCGGGAGCACGGACTGGATCTATGCGTTCACGCCGGCGGACATTGCCGAACTCCTGGCGGCGCGGGCTGGCGCCGCGGGGAAGGATTTCCGTCGCTGGACGCGGCAGGATTTTGCGTTGCCCACGCTGTCCTCGAAAATCGAATCCTGGATGCGCGAACTCGATCGCGGACGCGGCTTCGTGCTTCTTCGGGGCTTCCCGGTCGGTCGCCATTCATTGGAAGAATGCACGTCCGTCTATTGGGGCCTCGGTCTCCATATGGGCCGCGCGATCTCGCAGAACATGGACGGCGATCTGATCGGACATGTGCGCGACACGGGCGCCGATCCGGATGCCTATGGCGTTCGCCTGTACAAAACGCGCGCCGAGCAGGATTTCCACACCGACGGCGCCGACATCATCGGGCTGTTCTGCATCGCCAGGGCGAAACAGGGCGGCGTCAGCCGGATCGCGAGTTCGCCTGAGATCTTCAACCGGATGCAGCGCGAGCGGCCGGATCTCGTGCCGGTTCTGTTCGAGAATTTTCCGTTCGATACCCAGAACCAGCAGAAGCCCGGTCGAAATCCCTGGTTCGAGCTTCCACTTTGCCGATACGAAGACGGCAGGCTCAGAACTTTCTTCATTCCCTGGTATATCCGCGAGAGCCAGATGCATGCGGCCGCGCCGCGGCTGACGACATTGCAGGACGAAGCAATCGCTTTCATCGAGAACGCGGCCAACGATCCGCGCCACTATCTCGACATGAATTTCGAACCCGGCGACATGCAATTCCTCAAGAACGCCTCGATCCTCCACAAGCGCACGAAATACGAAGATTGGGACGAGCCCGAACGGAAACGCCACCTGCTGAGGCTCTGGCTCGTGGAACCGACATTCTCCGGAGGCCACGCATTGCTGCGCCACGGGATATCGTGACGGGGATTTACTCAGAGCTGCGCGCGTACGCCTGCCCATATTCCGAAAGGCTGGGCCGGTACGATGAAGCGGGGATTCGTGAACAGGGGGAACGCGCCATTGCCGGTCGGATCGCCATATAATCCGAACGTCGCATATCGACGGTCGAGGATGTTCTCCCCTTCGACATACAGATTCAGGGATTTCGTCAGCTGGTAATCCGCTTCGGCGCCGAACACGACATAGCCCGGCAGCGGAGGCTGCAGATTGGCTTCGTCGCCGCGAAAATATTGTGACGATTCGAGTGTGGCGCTGACAGCCAGGTGCAGGAGCGGCGTCGCCTCGTAACCGAGATAGAATTTCGCCGTCGAGCGGGGGATCGCGGGAATACGATCTCCCGGTTTGACGTAGATGTTGCCGTTGACGTCGGCGGCCGGATTGTCCTCGCTCGGATCGGTGAAGGCGGACCGGAACGTCGCATCGACATAGCCGTAACTGGCGCGGAAGTCCCAATCCTGCCATTTGGCGTCGGCGGAGATGTCGGCGCCGATGCGCTGCGTGTTTCCCACATTGGCGAAGAACCCCGAAGCGATGGTAGGTCCGGAACTCTCGAAGATGATGTCGTTCTGATTTCGCGTGGCGAAAACGTCGGCAGACCAATTGAGCGTGAAGCCGTCGAAAGCGGTGTTGCCCTTAGCTCCCGTCTCCACCGTCTGCGCGATCACCTGGCGCAGGCCCGGATCGGACAGAAAGCTCAAGGGAAAGACGCAAGGCGCAAGGGGATTGGCGCAACTCAGTTCTGCGGCTGTGGGCGTGCGGCTCGATTGCTCGAACTCGACATAGGTACTGATATTGTCGGCTGCGTGCCAGACAAGCTCCGCAGCGGGATTGACGCCTTCGTATTCGTGATTGCCGCTCAGCGCCGTGCCCAGGCGGTCGCGGAGATCGACTTCGTCGAAATGGTAACGCCCCGAAAGCTCGAGCGACAATGACGGCGTCAGATCGAACGAATCCTGGGCATAGAGGCCCTCATCGAGATTGACCGAGCCGAGTTCGACCTGGAATTCCGGACCGCCCAGATAGAGGCCGATCGGCACGGCCGTTACGCCGCCCGGCTGAAAGGTCAGGTTCGAAAGAATGGTATTGGAAGCAAAGCCCGTATAGGCGCGGTCGAGCGAATCTCCCACGACGAAACTGTTGTCGTGGCCGAATAAGCTGCCCGTGAGATCCACTTCCGCCGCGCCGCCGAACGCCGTCGTCGAAATCGTCTCGATGGGATCGTCGCCCGCGCCGCCGATGCTGGTGGGAACGGACGCGCCGGCGGTGGTTTCCAGCGGGTCGCCGTCGTCGTCG
>JBEKLK010000412.1:0-2757 GCA_050010235.1 Rhizomicrobium sp. | reverse complement strand
CGCCCGGGCTTTCCTTCGGCAAGAAGGAACGCAAAATGGGCTGGAACAGCCAGCCCACCGCACAGGTGATTTTCGAGGACTGCAGGATTCCGATCGCCAATCGTATCGGCGCGGAAGGCGAGGGTTTCCGCATCGCGATGATGGGTCTCGACGGCGGACGCATCAATATCGGGGCGTGTTCGGTGGGAACGGCGCGCGCGGCACTCGACGAAGCCAAAGCCTATGCTCATGACCGCAAGCAATTCGGCAAACCCATTTCCGAATTCCAGGCCTCGCAATTCAAGCTCGCCGACATGGCGACCGATCTGGAAGCCGCGCGCCTGATGATCCGCAATGCGGCGTCGGCGCTCGACAGGCGCGATCCGCACGCGACCATGCTGTGTGCGATGGCCAAGCGTTTCGCCAGCGACGCGGGCTTCAAGATCGCCAACGACGCGCTGCAGCTTCACGGCGGTTACGGCTATCTGAAGGATTTTCCGGCCGAGCGGCATGTGCGCGATCTGCGTGTGCATCAGATCCTCGAAGGCACCAACGAAATCATGCGCGTGATCATCGCACGCGAGATGTCGCGGCAATGAGCGACGAGAGTGAAGTCTTGTTCGAGCGCCGCGGCGCTTTGGGGCTCATCACGCTCAATCGTCCCAAGGCGCTCAATGCGTTGACGCACGGCATGTGTCTCGCGATAAAGGCGCAGCTCGATGCGTGGGCGAACGATAGTGCCGTCAAAACCGTTGCCGTGCGAGGCGCGGGCGAACGCGCCTTCTGCGCCGGCGGCGATATCCGCGCGCTTTACGATTCCGGCCGCGCGGGCACGTCCTATGCACTCGACTTCTATCGCGACGAATACAGGCTCGACGCGACGATCAAGCATTTTCCGAAACCCTATGTCGCGCTGATCCGCGGCATCGTGATGGGTGGCGGCGTGGGTGTGTCGTTGCACGGCAGTCATCGCGTGGCCGACGAAAGCACCATGTTCGCCATGCCCGAGACGGGGATCGGGTTGTTTCCCGACGTGGGCGGAAGCTATTTCCTGCCGCAGCTGCCGGGCGAGACCGGCATGTATCTCGCGCTCACGGGCGCGCGGCTCAAATGCGCGGACTCGTTGAAATCGGGCGTGGCGACGCATTTCGTTCCTGCCGCGAAGACGGACATGCTGATCGAACGCCTCACCGCGGGTGAAGGGCCCGACGCCGCGATCGGCGCACTGGCAGGCGATGCAGGCGCACCTTCGTTGGCGGAGCATCGGGCGGCGATCGACCGCTGTTTTGCGGGAAGTTCGGTCGAGGCGATCCTGGCGGCGCTCGATGCAGACGCCGGCGACTGGGCGCGCGCGACGGCCGCTACCATCCGCACCAAATCTCCCACGAGCCTCAGAATCGCATTTCGCCAGTTACGGACGGGCCGCAAGCTCGAATTCGACGATTGCATGCGGATGGAATTCCGCATGGTCAACCGCGTCATTGCCGGTCACGATTTCTACGAAGGCGTCCGCGCCACCATTATCGACAAGGATCAGTCGCCGAAATGGAAGCCCGCGACGCTGGAAGCCGTCTCGGACGCGGAGATCGATTCCTATTTTGCGCCGCTTGGCGAGAAGGAGCTGAAGCTATGAGTGCAATCGCTTTTATCGGCGTCGGCAATATGGGCGGGCCCATGGCGCGCAATCTCATCAAGGCGGAGCACGCCGTGACGGCCTTCGATCTGAGCGCGACTGTGCTCGAGCCGGTGTTGAAAGCCGGCGCGAAAAAAGCGTCAACCGCCAATGACGCGGTGAAGGATGCGGACATCGTCGTCACCATGCTGCCGGCCGGGCAGCATGTGCGAAGCGTCTATCTCGACAACGGAATTCTCGGCGCGGCAAAGAAAGGCGCGCTCCTGATCGACAGCTCGACCATCGACATCGATTCCGCGCGCGCCGTTCACGCTGCGGCCGAAAAGGCCGGCTTCGATTTCCTCGATGCGCCCGTGTCGGGCGGCGTCGGCGGCGCGGAAGCGGGAACGCTGACTTTCATGTGCGGCGGCAGCGACAAGGCATTCGCACGCGCATTGCCCGTCCTCGAAAGAATGGGAAAGCGCGTGGTGCTTGCAGGCGGCGCGGGCGCAGGGCAGGCCGCGAAGATCTGCAACAACATGCTGCTGGCGATTTCCATGATCGGCACTTGCGAAGCGTTCGTGCTGGCGGAAAAACTCGGTCTCGATCCGCAGAAATTATTCGACATTGCCTCAACTTCGTCGGGCCAATGCTGGTCGCTGACGACCTATTGCCCCGTGCCGGGTCCGGTGCCCACCGCACCGTCCAACCGCGGCTATGCCGGCGGCTTCGCGTCCGCATTGATGCTCAAGGATTTGAAGCTGTCCCAGGCCGCGGCCCAATCGTCGGGCGCCACCACGCCGCTCGGCGCCGAAGCGACGCAACTCTATTCGCTGCTTGCCGCCAAGGGCCAGGGCGGTCTCGATTTCTCCGGCATCATTAAAATGCTGAGGGGCGAAATCTGAACGGATTTACCGGTCCTTAACACCTCCGCCTTAGTGTTTGATTCAAATAGGTGGGTCCGGAAAAAATTCCGGTAGGTGAAGACAATGACAGCACTGGCCAGGCCGCAAGCGGCTGCGGCGCTAGAAGGCGCGCAGCCTCTTCGTAAGCTTTATCTCGAGTCTCTCGCTTTGATCGAGCGATTGCACCGGCAGCTCCTTGACGTGATCAAGGACGAACTCGACCGGCGCGATGAGCGCGAAATCAACAGCGTGCAGGCATTG
>JBEKLK010000411.1:0-2771 GCA_050010235.1 Rhizomicrobium sp. | reverse complement strand
CCGCGTTTGTCGGTGGTGAAGACGCCGATGCCCGATTGCGGCAACAGATATTGCCAATAGGTGTCGTCCGTGGCGGGATCGTCATTGGAGCCCGGAATCCAGACGACGACGGTATCCGCTTTTCCGTTCGCCGGCAGCACGAGTTGGCCATGCAGCGATACGGAGCCGCTGGAGAAATTCGACTGCCGGACCTGCAGCGGAATTTTCTCACCTTTGACGGAAGATTGATTGTCCGTCGTGAAGTTTAGAGATTCGCTTTTGCAATCCGAAAAGACGAATTTGGGAAACGCGCGGGTCGACGGGACATAATTTCCGTCCGACCCGGGCTTGAGATGCGCGATCTCGCCGGACGGCAGCAGATAGATCAGGTCCTCCGCCGAGCCATTCCATCCCGTGACGATCAACGACCGTCCGTCGCCAAGAGCGTAGGCGCCGGTGCGGCAGGCGGCGTCCGGTTTCATGTTCGCGGAGGCGCCGAACGGCGATGAGACGCTCGCGAGAACCGCAATAGCCGCTATTCGCCATCGATGGCGGGGTTTCGCGGATTCGGATTTGTTCAAGCCCGTTTCGATATGGCGCCGCAATTTCTGCTCCTCGCTGGACCGCTTGTGCGCCAGCATAATTCCCGGACCCGAAACAATTGCCAACATTTCGTCTGGTACATAAGGATCAGGCGCGATAGGAGACGACGAATTCGGGGGCTTAACCATCGCAAGCGGCGAGTCGTCGGCCGCGCGAAAGTCTGGAACCGAATTGGCGTTGCTGTATCCTCGGGAAACGTTGCCGCCGTCACTCTTCTTTGTCCGGATCATCACACGCAGGGATCAGCCATGTCGTCAGCCATTGCGCCGTGCCTCGACGCGATCGAATTCCGTTGGGACTACGATTTCCCGGGCGCCAAACGCACGGCGCAGAACAGGTTCAGTCCGGCGCGCATCCGGCCGCTAGGGCATATCGCGCGACGCGCATTGAGATGGCTCGGTATGGGTTTCACGGCCGGGATTGCGCTCCTCGTTTCGTGGGCCGCACATGCGGACGATCAATCCTATTCGATGCCGGATACGAAAGTGATTCCGTTCGCGAGCAAGGACGGATCGCGCGAATATCGGCTCTTCATCGGCCTGCCGCGCGATTACGACAAACGCACGACGGAGCGGTTCCAGACGATCTATCTTCTGGATGCTGACTATGCGTTCCCGCTTGCGCAGGAGATGTTGCGCCACGCCACCGATCGCGGCCAGCTCAAGGAGGCGATTGTGGTGGGCATCGCTTATCCGGGCGCCGACCGCGATCTGAATGTTTACGAATTGACGCGCACGCGGGATTATTCGCCAACCTATTCCGCGACCGGAGGTTACGGGCCGGAAACACAGAAGGTTTCCGGAGGAGGGCCGGCATTTCTCCGGCTGCTCAAGACCGAGTTGCTGCCCTATATCGATGCCAATTTTCGCACGAGGCCGGACGATCGGATGATCGTCGGACATTCTTATGGGGCGCTGTTCACCACATTCGCCATGCTTGCCGAGCCGGAGCTCTTTCAGCACTATCTCGTGGTCAGCCCGTCGCTCTGGTACGACAACCGCTCGGCCTATACGCGAGCCGACCGCTACATCGCTTCGCACAGGAGCCTGCATGCGGATGTCTTCTACGCGGTGGGTGCGTTCGAGAACCATCCGGGCGGCGAGACGATGGTCGACGACCTGAAGGCCTGGGATGCGAAGCTCGCGGCCGCGCATCTGAAAGGCTATCGCGCGACGCTGATGGTATTCGACGGCGACATCCACAATTCCGTGTTTCCCGCAGCGCTGGGGCGGGGGCTGCGCGTGTTGGACGATTTCGCCGGCGAGGCCGCAGGCAACCGCCTCGAAAACGCAGCGAAGTGAATAGCTTGTTGCGGTCCGTAATAAGTTCGGGGTCAGAGTGAGAATTTTCGCGAGCTCACCGGACGAATGATCTTGCTCCGCCTCCGGACACCCGGCGAATCCCGTCAGCGGCAGTTTGCCGTGCGCAATTCCACCCGGCGGTTTTTGGCGCGGTTCTCGTCCGTCGTGTTCGGCAGCAGCGGCCGCGTGTCGCCATAGCCGTGCGAGGCGACGCGCGCGGCCGCCACGCCATGCGCCTGCAGCCACGCTTTCACCGCTGCCGCCCGCGCGTCCGACAATTTCAGATTGTAATCGGGCGTGCCGATATTGTCGGTGTGTCCGCCGATTTCCGCGCTGAAGCCCGGCGCGTTGGTGAACAGCGCCAGGATCTGCTTCAGCATCGGCTCGGAATCCGGACGCAGCACGGATTTGTTGAAATCGAAATTCACGCCGTACACCTCGATGGTGCAGGCCTGCGGCGGCGGACCGCCGATGCGCAGCTGCTCGGTTTTCAGCGGCTTGATGTCGATGGTCAAACGCTGTTTGCCGGACAGCGCCGCCCGGCGCAGCCAGCCTTCGGCGCCGAACAGGCTGGCGTGGATGTCGTAGGTGCCCGCCTCCAGCAGAGCAGTCTCGCCGCTCCGCACCGCGCCCAATTCGCCGTGGCTCGCCGGGTCGATATAGGTGATGCCGGCCGTGTTGCCGACATCGACGCCGTTCTGCGTCACCGCCACCGTCGGTTCCGCGGTGTGGAGCGCGAGTTCGACTTTGCGTTCCACCTTGCCGGCGACGGCCTGGTTGGCGAGCCAGATGTGCTTGTTGATCATGCCGTTGCTGAACCAGACTTCCACATCGTAGGCGCCCGCCGGCACCCGCAACGTATCGCCGGAATGACCCGACGCGATGTTG
>JBEKLK010000410.1:0-2772 GCA_050010235.1 Rhizomicrobium sp. | reverse complement strand
AAGCCCGGGCGTGCCTTTTTCGGCGACCACACAGGAAATGCCCTTGGGGCCGTCTTCGCCGGTGCGGACCATGCACACATAGGTATCGGAAACTCCCGCGCCCGAGATGAACGCCTTCGCCCCATTCAGGACGTAATGGTCGCCGTCCTTCACCGCCCGCGTCCGCAGGCTCGCCGCATCCGAGCCGGAACCGGGCTCCGTCAGGCAATAGCTTGCAATCTTTTCCATCGACACGAGCTGGGGCAGGAATCGCTTGCGCTGCTCCGCGCCGCCGAAGCGGTCGATCATCCAGGAGGCCATGTTGTGGATGGAAAGAAAGGCCGCTGTCGACGTGCAGCCGGCGGACAATTCCTCGAAGATGATCGCCGCATCGAGCCGCGTCATCTCGGAGCCGCCCACGTCGCCCTTCACATAAATGCTGGCGAAGCCGAGCGCGGCGGCCTCGCGCAGCACATCGACGGGGAAATGTTCTTTCTCATCCCATTCCGCGGCGCGCGGAGCGAGTTTCTCGGTCGCGAAGCGTCGAGCGGCATCCTCGACCGCCCGCTGATCGTCCGTGAGCTCAAAATCCATGGATTGCCTTACGAGCGATGAATTTCACTGCCCGTAAATGAAGCCGCTGACCTGCTTTTGCAATGCCTGAATTTCCGTCGCATGGGGGGCCAGGACCGCCCTGTCGGCCACCTCGACCGGCGTATCGCTCGCCGCGCCGGGACCCACCTGGGCATCCACTGCCGCCTTGATGGCGTCATAGCGCGCGCGCACGCCCTGCCGATCGGCAACGGCTTCGTCGTATGTACCGGGGTCCGCGGCACCGGTCGCCCCGCTGCCCATGGAAACCCGCCCGATATGGTCTGCCGCACTGCGCATGACCCGGAGATAGACATCGACATCGGCCTCGCTGAGCGGCGTGACCTGATAGTTCGGCACGACGTCCACCGTCGCGACCTGTATCGTGTAGGCGTCGGACGTTGCCGGCCCCGAAGGTGGACTCGACCAGACAGCCAACCCCGTGAAGACCGCCGAGAAAAGGTTCATTGTTTTTGTCCCTTGGCACCCCGGATCAGAATTGACCTATCGAACCCTCTTGGCAATCCGGGAATTCTCCTATCGTCTTGCTTAGTTACCGCGGGAGTGATTAGACCCTTAGGCTTTTAGCCAAGGAACTTTTTCGTCATGGGCGCGCAACAATGTTTTCCCGCGACCCGCATGCGCCGTCTGCGCCGCCATGACTGGACGCGCAGATTGGTGGCGGAATCCACGCTTTCTGCGGCCGATTTTATTTGGCCGCTGTTCGTGGTCGACGGCGAGAAGCGCCGGGAGCCGGTATCGTCGATGCCGGGGGTCGACCGTCTCTCGGTGGATTTTGCGGTCGGCGCTGCCGAGGACGCCGCGAAACTGGGAATTCCGGTTGTGGCGCTTTTTCCCTACACCGACCCCGGCCTGAAAACCCCCGACGGACGCGAAGCCACAAATCCCGCGAACCTTGTGTGCCGCGCGGTGCGCGCGATCAAGCGCGCGGTGCCGCAGATCGGTGTCCTGTGCGATGTCGCGCTCGATCCCTACACAAGTCACGGTCACGACGGCATTCTTGTCGATGGGTATGTGGCGAATGACGAGACGCTGGATATTCTCGTGAAGCAGGCGCTCGTCCAGGCGGAAGCGGGATGCGATATCATCGCCCCTTCGGACATGATGGACGGTCGCGTGGGCGCGATCCGCGCGGCGCTCGAAGCGGGCGGGTTCAAGAACACGCTCATCATGGCCTATGCCGCCAAATACGCGTCCGCGTTTTATGGACCGTTCCGCGAAGCCGTGGGTTCCGCGAAATCGCTGACGGGCGACAAGCGTACCTATCAAATGGATCCCGCCAATGGCGACGAGGCATTGCGCGAGGTCGCCCTCGACATTGCCGAAGGCGCCGACATGGTGATGGTCAAGCCGGGCATGCCCTATCTCGATCTCGTGCGCCGCGTGAAGGACGCGTTTCACGTGCCGACCTTCGCCTATCAGGTCTCCGGCGAATATTCGATGCTGGTCGCCGCCGCCGAACGCGGCTGGCTCGAGCGCGATCGGGTCGTGATGGAAAGCCTCATGGCGTTCAAGCGCGCCGGCGCATCGGGCATCCTCAGCTATTTTGCCCTCGACGCCGCCAAGCTGCTGAAAAACGGATAGAACCGTTCAGACGTCGCGGCGTTGCGAAATCGTGAACAGGCTCCTGAGCACGATCTCCGCGCGCGACGGCAGCACGCCCAGTCCGGAACGGCGCTGTCCGAGATCGATGACGTTTTCGAGGATCAGCATGGCGAGACCATGCACCGCGGCCCAGACGGCAAGTCCGAGTGCGGTATCGTTGAGGGCAGCGCCAATCTCGGTGCCCACGGAATCCGCCGCCGCGCCGAGGTCGGGAAACGAATCCCGGTTCGGAAGCTGGGGCCCGAACATCAACCGGGCGAGCGCGGGACGGCGCGCCACAAACCGCATATAGGCCGCGCCGATATCCGAGATGCGATCGTCTTCGAGCCCCGGTCCATAAGCGGCCGTGGTGATTTCCGCGCGCAATTCGGCGAAACCCTCGATCGCCAATTCCACAAGCAACGCTTCATGGTTGGAGTAGTGGCGATAGGGCGCGGCATGACTCACGCCTGCACGACGCGCAACGGCGCGCAGGCTGAGCCCTGCGAGACCTTCTTCTTCCAGGATCGCGCGCGCAGCATCGCGAAGACTGTTGCGCAGGTCGCCGTGATGATAGGCGCGCGTCCGCCCGCTCTC
>JBEKLK010000409.1:0-2800 GCA_050010235.1 Rhizomicrobium sp. | reverse complement strand
CGGGTGCGTTCGATCGCATCCTTGAGCTTGGCTTTGCCGGGCTTGGAGCGGTGCGAGCGGCCGAGAAGCGCCGCGCTGATACTATCTGGTGTCCAACCCGGCCGTTTGGCGCAGGGTCCGGATGAAAAAAAAGGCCGTGCAGGGCGCACGGCCGGACGATTTCCGGTCATCAGTCATTCCTTCCAGAATGAACGCACCTCGTTGGGGAGGTGTGGCCCACCGCTTGTGTAGTGATTCCCGGCCGCGCAGTCAAATACGGAATTGATCTCATCTGTCGCACCGAATCGGAACGGCGACGATGCCCACGCGTTTTCGATACGCGCCACAGGGGTTTGCCGCCATGCCGCTTGCACAAAAAACCGAGGACACGCCGACGCTTGTCACTCCCACCGACAAAATCGGCTTCATCATCGTCAAGGCGCGGGAATTCGACGAGAAGGTGGCCGACAGCGACCCCGACGAAGGCTCGAATCCGACCGACGACGGCAATGCCGATATTCTCGAAGACAAGGAAGGCGACGGCACGCGCGAGGAATTGGCCGGCGCGATCGACGCGCTCAACGAAGACGAACAGATCGAACTCGTGGCGCTGGCGTGGCTCGGCCGCGGCACTTACGGTCTTTCGGAATGGGCGGATGCGCTCCAGGTCGCGCGCGACGAACACAACAAGCGCACCGCGGCCTATCTGCTCGGGCTGCCGCTCCTGGGCGACTATCTGGAAGAAGGTCTCGCGGCGTTCGGACAATCGATTTCGGACGAAGACGCGGACTCCTAAACCTCGATCTCCGCCTGCATATAAAGCGCGCAAGGACCCGCGAGGATCGTGCGCGCGCCGTCATCGGTGCAGGTGACTGCCCCGCCGCGCGGGCTCACTTGCCGGGCCTTCATCGTTTTCTTTCCGAGGCGCTTGGCCCAGAACGGCGTCAGGGCGCAATGCGCCGAGCCCGTCACCGGGTCTTCGGGCACGCCCTTGTCGGGCGCGAAGAAGCGCGAGATGAAATCGAGATCGCCATCGCCTTTTGCCGTGGCGATCAGGCCCCAGATGCCCACACTCCGCAGAACGTTCGCAATGCCGCCCGCACCCTTGATGGCACGCACGGTGGCGGCATCGTCCCACACGGCGAGAATGTAGCGGCCCTTGTGGACTTCACGCGGGGGCGCGACGCCCAACGCCTTGCCGATCGCATCCGGAAAGCCTGCCGGCCCGTCGAACGGCGCGACCGGATCGGAGGGCAGCGACATCGTGTTGTGCCCGTCGCGGCCGCGCGTGACCGTGAGTGTGCCGGAGCGGGTCTCGAACGAGACGGATTTCAGTTCGGTATCGAGGCGCTCGAAGACAAGCCAGGCGCTCGCCAGCGTCGCGTGCCCGCACAGCTCGACTTCGGATTCGGGCGTGAACCAGCGCAGATCATAGGCGCCCGGCCCGCGGCGCACGAAATATGCGGTTTCGGCGAGGTTGTTCTCGTTGGCGATCTTCTGCATGAGGCTCTCGTCGATCCACGACTCGAGCGGCACGAGGGCGGCAGGATTTCCCTCGAACGGTTTTGCGGCAAACGCGTCGACCTGCCAGAGCTTGAGTTTCATCGTCCGTCTCGCGTTTCATGCGACGACGAATTCTGTGCGCACATGCGCGCGCCGTGAACACGGCTTCGCGCATAGTGGTTCCCCATGCGCGTCATGGCTGGAATGGAGAGGCGGCGTTTGTGCCGCACTGGAAGAAGGTTTAGCGCAGAGGACGCAGAGGAAGCGCTAAGGACGCAGAGGGGCTGAGTCGCCGCGCCGTCGCGTTTGAATGTCGATAAACCTTTTTCGGCGCGCTTCGCGCGCTGCGTATACCGCTGGCCGCGGCGGATCGTCAGTCGGTGCTGCGCAATACTCCGCGACCCCTGCGCATCCTCTGCGTCCTCAGCGCTAAAATCGTCTCCGGCGCTACGAACTCAGATTCAACACATTAAACCCCTTCCAGCGTGTGGCTGCGCTTTTCGTGGAGGGTGTGTTTCATCTGCTGCTGCAGCTTCTCGAACGCGCGCACTTCGATCTGGCGGATGCGCTCGCGGCTGACGCCGTATTTCTGCGAGAGATCCTCGAGGGTCGCGGGCTCGTCGCGCAGGCGGCGGGCTTCGATGATGTCGCGCTCGCGTTCGGTCAGTTCGCCGAGCGCCGTCGTCAGAAGGGAGTGGCGCTCGTTCAGCTCTTCGGTGTCGGCGAGGCGGGTTTCCTGGTCGAGCGTGTCGTCGGCCAGCCAGTCCTGCCATTCGGATTCGGAATCCGAGCGTAGAGGCGCGTTGAGCGAGGAATCCGGCGCGGAGAGGCGGCGGTTCATGTTGACCACCTCTTCTTCGGAGACGGCCAGCTTGGTCGCGATCTCGGCCACGTGCTCGGGGCGAAGGTCGCCTTCCTCCAGCGCGTTGATCTTGCCCTTCACCTTGCGCAAATTGAAGAACAGCTTCTTCTGCGCGGCGGTGGTGCCCATCTTCACGAGGCTCCACGAACGCAGGATGTATTCCTGGATGGCGGCCCGGATCCACCACATGGCATAGGTGGCAAGCCGGAAGCCGCGATCGGGCTCGAAGCGCTTCACCGCCTGCATCAACCCGACATTGCCTTCGGCCACGATTTCGGACACCGGCAGGCCATAGCCGCGATAGCCCATCGCGATCTTGGCGACGAGACGCAGATGGCTGGTCACGAGGCGGCGCGCCGCTTCGGGGTCTTCATGTTCGCGCCAGCGTTTGGCGAACATGTATTCCTCTTCCGGCTGGAGAAGCGGAAACTTCCGGATCTCCGACAGATACCGCGA
>JBEKLK010000408.1:0-2803 GCA_050010235.1 Rhizomicrobium sp. | reverse complement strand
TCCATGGCGTGGTTCATGATTTCATAGAGGATTTCGTCTTTGCTCTGGAAGTGGTGGTAGAGGCCGCCTTTGCTGAACTTGAGCGCGGCCGCGACGTCGTTCATGGAAGTGGCGTCATAGCCCCGCTGCTGAAACAGGCGCGCGGCGGTGCGCAAAATTTCCTGGCGGGAGTCGACCACGGTCTCGCGGGCCATCGGGTGACATGGTAAACAGTTGCGGGCGGGACTGCCAACGCCCCGACCAGACAAAGGGGCCACCACGCGGAACCCGACTTCTCGCTTGACATGGAGCAGGCGCGAAGGTAGCATTTCTTTAGTAACCGACCGACCGGTCGGTTTGCAGCAGAATCCATGAGGACGGGCTTGAGGGTTCGTCCCACTGTTGCCGGCGACACCGGCGCTACAAGGAGCTTCCCAGTGGCTACTATTTTTTATGAGCACGATGCGAACCCCGAGGCCCTGAAGGGCAAAACCATCGCCATCCTGGGCTACGGCAGCCAGGGACATGCGCAGGCGCAAAACCTGCGCGACAGCGGTTATAAGGTGCTCGTCGGCCTTGAACCCAACCGGCCGAGCGCGCAGCAGGCTCGCGCCGATGGCATGGTCGTAGTCGCTCCAGATGAGGCCGCGAAACGCGCGGACTGGATCCACGTGCTCACGCCGGATGAGACCCAGGCTGCCGTGTATGAGCAGTACATCCAGCCTTATCTGCATCCCGGCAAGATTCTCGGCTTCTCGCACGGCTTCAGCATTCATTTCAAGACGATCGTCCCGCCCAGCGATGTTGATGTGGTGATGATCGCTCCCAAAAGCCCCGGCCATTTGCTGCGGCGGGTTTATGCCGAAGGGCGCGGGGTGCCTTCGTTGATCGCGATTCAGCAGGATTCGAGCAAGCGAGCCCACGAGTTTGCCCTGGCCTATGCGCATGGCATTGGTTCGACCCGCGCGGGTGTGTTGCAGACTACGTTCCGCGAAGAAACCGAAAGCGATTTGTTCGGCGAGCAGGCAGTGCTGTGCGGCGGCTTGACTTCGCTGATCAAGAAGGGGTTCGAGACGCTGGTCGAAGCCGGCTACGCGCCGGAGATCGCCTATTTCGAGTGCCTGCACGAGATGAAGCTGATCGTCGACTTGATCTACGAAGGCGGGCTCGGGCGCATGCGGTATTCGATTTCGAACACCGCCGAGTACGGCGACCTGACGCGCGGCGAGAAAGTTGTGGGCGACACCACGCGCGCCGCGATGAAGAAAACGCTGGCCGACATTCAGGATGGAACATTCGCTCGGGAGTGGATCAAGGAAAACAAAGACGGCGGCTACCACTTCGCCGAGCTGCGCGAGAAGGAGCAGAAGCATTCGATCGAGATTGTCGGTGCGCAACTGCGCGGCATGATGAGCTGGCTGCCCGGTCGCGAAGCGAAGAAGCCGGCGGAGGCTCCTAAGCCTGCGCCGAAACAGGTTGTGAATGCTTAAGGGAGCAGAGATCGTTTTGCGGTGCATACGCGCCGAAGGGGTCGACCTGGTGTTCGGCTACCCCGGCGGCGCGATCATGCCGCTCTACGACGCTTTGGATGGGAGCGGAGTTCGGCACATCCTTACGCGGCACGAGCAGGGCGCGGTATTTGCCGCGGAAGGCTACGCGCGGGTTACGGGCAAGGTTGGCGTCGCCATGGCCACCAGTGGGCCGGGCGCGACCAACCTGGTCACCGGCATCGCCGACGCCAAGATGGACTCGGTTCCTCTGGTTTGCATTACAGGTCAAGTTCGAACAGCGATGATCGGCACCGATGCGTTTCAGGAGACTGACGTTTTCGGGGTGACGCTTTCGCTGACCAAGTGGAGCCGGCTGGTGCGGACGATCGACGAAATCCCGGATGCGATTGCGGAAGGATTCCACTGGGCGCGCAGCGGTCGTCCGGGACCCGTCGTCATCGACATTCCTACTGACATATTGAAAGCCAAGAAAGAATTTTCCGGGCCGGTGAAGTTCAAGCCGCACACCCGGCCGGCCGACGCGAAAGCTGAAGGCGGCTTTAGCGACACGATCGTGGCCTTGCTGCAGCGGGCGACTCGGCCGGTAGCGCTCGTAGGCGCGGGGGCGAAGCTTTCGGGAGCGATTCCGGAATTGCGGCGGCTGCTCGACGATTTGAATGTTCCTACCTTCGCCACCGTGCACGGATTGGGCGCGGTTCCTCCGCAATCGCCGTATTACCTGGGTATGGTCGGCATGCATGGGACGCGTGCGGCCAACACCGCCTTGCATGAAACCGATTTGCTGATGGTTTTCGGAGCGCGTCTGGATGACCGTGTGACCGGCGATCCTACGCGCTTTGCGCCCAACGCAAAGATCGTCCACTTCGAGATTGATCCGGCGCAGCTTGACCGGGTGCGGGCCTGCGATTTGCCGGTGATTGGCAACCTGGCCGACACGATTCCCACATTCCACGAGAAAGCACGCAAGGCTTCCCTGCCTGATTGGAGCAGCTGGCGCGCCGTGGCCTGCGGAGCCGAGCGCGCGGAGCTTGATCCGCGAGGACTGGCGCAGCCGACCATTCGTTTTCTCGATGAGCTTTTCAGCCGCCTGCCGCAGGATAACGTGATCATCGCCGACGTAGGCCAGCACCAGATGTGGGCGGCGCAGCGTTACCGTTCTTCCTCACCGCGCGGCTTTATTACTTCGGGCGGCCTGGGAGCGATGGGTTTTGCCCTGCCCGCTGCCGTGGGCGTGCAGTTGGCGAAGCCCGATACTTGCGTGCTTTGCGTTTCCGGTGACGGCGGTTTCCAGATGAACATTCAAGAACTGGCCA
>JBEKLK010000407.1:0-2806 GCA_050010235.1 Rhizomicrobium sp. | reverse complement strand
ATCGCCGCGTCGTTCGAGACCTGCGATGACGCCTTCAGCGTCTTCCGGCTTCTTGTCCTGCGACAGCTTGAATTTACCTTCCAGCCGCTCAAAGGCGAGCGAAAAGCCGACGATGCCGTTCAGCAATGCTTCCATGCGCGCCGGCGGTACTTTGTCGATCGACCATGGCGTCTTGGGCCGGAGCTTTTCCTCTTCCTGCGCCGAAAGGTCGATGACGAGTTGGCGAAGTTCTTCGCGCGACATGCGCCGCACAACGCCGTCGCCTTCCACGGCGATGTAATTCCAGGTCGGCACGGTCACGATGCTCTTGTACCAATCGGGCGAGACATAAGCGTCGGGGCCCATCACGCCGACCCAGACGCGCGCGCCATCAGCGAGTTTCGCAAGTGCATTGCCGATCGCGAGATGAAACCGGATACCGCCGAGCGATCCGTTTTGCGGGTCGAGAATAACCGGCGCGTAGGCGAATACCGCTGCGCCATCGATAACGGCGGCCATGGTTGCGAAGACCCTTTGGCGGATTACGTCGTGGAGAACCGAAAGATCGTCCACCGCGAAGGCGCCCGGCCGGTACATCAGCGCGTCCGCTCCATTTCATCGAGTGTAGCAAGCGCGCGCCGGGTGGAATCGATGAAGCGCGGCTTGCCGATCTTGCGGCGCAATTCGAGCGCCTGCTCGAAGCATTGCCGGGCCGCGGCGAGATCGCCCTGCTCGGCATAGCAGCGGCCCTGGTGATGCAGGATGAAGTTCGTGTGTTCGTCGATCCCATAGATGGCCGACTTGTCCAGCGCTTCCCGGAACAGTTCCTGCGCGGTTTCGCGCTCGCCCAGATATTGGCGCGCCGTCCCCAGACTGAGCAGCACTTCGATTTCGACCTCGCGCTTTCCGAGACGCCGCGCCAGTTTCAGGGCGGGCTCAAGGACTGCGACGGCTTCGGATTCCCGGTCGAGAGGCGTGAGATCGAAACCGAGCTCGTTCCTCAGCTTTAGTTCCTCGGACGCGTCGCCGGTTTTCATGGCGTCCGCAACGCGTGCGCGCAGAATCTCGACTCGCTGTCCCAGCGACACGCGGTCTTCGGCGCGGTAGCGCTGGAAGAACGGATCGGTCATCGCACGAGGCCGGTCGTCTCGGGCAGACCCAGCATGATGTTGAGATTCTGCACTGCGGCGCCGCTCGCACCCTTGCCCAGATTGTCGAGCACGGCCACCAGGCGCGCCTGACCGTGTTTGTCATTACCAAACACATAGAGCTTCATGCCGTTCGTGTTCTTCAGCATCTCCACATCGAGCGACTTCAGCATCGAACCTTCCGTCAAAGGCGCCACTTCGATGAGCTTCTCGCCGCGATAGGCCTGCGCAATCGCCTGATGGATGGCCGCCGCCGTCGGCCGACCCGGCAAAGCCCAAAGCTGCAGCGGCACTTCGACGATCATGCCGCGATAGAAGCGCCCGACATTCGGCGCGAAAACAGGCGGATGTTTGAGGCCCGAATGAACATGCATTTCCGGCACGTGCTTGTGCGCGAGCGCGAGCGCGTAGGTTCGCACGATGGTCTCGACATAGGCGGGCGACCCTTTGTTCTCGAATTCCTCGATCATCGCCCTGCCGCCGCCGGAATATCCCGACACGGCATTCGTGGTGAGAGGGAATTCGGCCGGGATCAGACCGCCACGAACCAACGGACGGATCAGCGCCAGAAATCCCGTCGGATAGCAGCCGGGATTGCTCACGAAGCGCGCCGCCGCGATTTTTGCCCGCTGACCCGGTTCCAGCTCCGGAAAACCATAGGCCCAGCCTTCCGCCACACGATGCGCCGTGGAAGCATCGATCACCCGGACGGACGGATTTGCGATCAGGGCGACCGCTTCCAGGGCCGCTTCGTCCGGCAGGCACAGGATGGCGAGATCGGCTTCGTTCAGGGCATCAGCGCGCGCCCGTGGGTTCTTGCGGTCGGTGTCGGCCAGGCGCACGACCTCGAGGTCCCCGCGGGCTGTGAGCCTCTCGTGGATCTCCAGGCCGGTCGTCCCCGCCGCGCCGTCTATGAACACTCTCGAAACCATAGGCCCTCTTACGCCCCCGGAGGCCGCCCTGCCATCATTGACAGAAAGTTACCGGGCCAATTAGCTGGCGGGGGCTGGCGATTCTCCGCATAGCGGGAGTTTCGAGGGCCTGCAACGACCATTTGGGGCCGGAAACGCGCATGCGCCCCGCGCCAACCAGCGGCAGGCCATACGCCTGCAGGAGGATGTGATGGATCAGGTCGATTTCAACAAGCTCTGGCAGAACTTCGTCGACACGGTCACGAACCACTACATGGATTTCAACGGACGCGTCGGGCGCGCGCAGTTCTGGTGGTATGTGCTTGTGGGAGTTGTGCTCGGGATCGGCGTTTCGATCGTGGCCTCCATCGTAACGCATTTGCTCTCGACGCTGTTTGCTCTGGCGCTTCTGCTTCCCAATCTCGGCATGACGGTGAGACGGCTTCATGACACGGGCAAACCGGGCATCTGGGCTTTGTTGCTGCTCGTGCCGCTGGTCGTTCAAATATTTCTCGGATTGATGATGCTTTCGATGGGCATGTGGGGAGTCTTCGGCTTTCTCTACGCCTTCATCCAGCTGATCTCACTGGCGTCGCTGGTCGCTCTCATCATCGTTATCTACTTTTGCGCGCAGCCGGGAGATGCGAGCGCCAACGCCTATGGTCCGCCGCCTGCCCCGTGGACGTCCGGCGGAGCCGCGAAAACTCCGCCCGCGACCTAGAGCGCGCGCCAATCGGCATTTCGAAACCGGCGGCGACTATCGCCGCC
>JBEKLK010000406.1:0-2812 GCA_050010235.1 Rhizomicrobium sp. | reverse complement strand
TGGAAGTGTTTGAAGCGACCGGTCGCCCGCTTGCCCATTGGCAGAAGAGCGCGGGGAGGGCCGTGCTCGAAGGGCTCGCCGTCGCGCGCTTCGTGATCTCGCCACCGCGGCCCGCGCTCCACGCCCACATCGATGCGCGGTTCGAAACCATGCTCGCATCCGGCGCGGTGGAAGAGGCGGAAGCACTCGAAGGCCTCGATCCGGCGCTGCCGGCGGCCAAGATTCTGGGCCTGCGCGAACTGGCCGCTCTTCGCGCCGGAACGCTCGATCTGTCCTTGGCAAAAGCCGCAGCCCAGGCCGCAACCCGGCAATATGCCAAGCGCCAGCTCACCTGGTTTCGCCACCGGATGGCCGACTGGCATTGGATCCATGCGCAAGGTTTGAGTAATATACTTGCTGAAATCTTGTCGCACCTTGCCTGAAATTACTTGACGCCGAATCGGCCCTTCCGTAGCTTTCGCAACTGCGAAGCGGGCCAGTTGCCCCAGGGACCAGGAATTCATGTCGTTGCAGCTCGTAGTCATTAGAACGCCGCTCTTCGGACGAGGATAAACCTCGGTTCCCGAACGGCGGCGTGCACACAAGGGGCGGAAACGCCCCTTTCGCTTTTTTGGGCTCGTTGTGAAGGTGATTGCAATGGATAGAGATGGGCAGGAGATGGCGGCAGCAAGAACCGGCGCCATCGAACTTTCCGGTGCCGAGATGGTGGTGCGCGCGCTCAAGGACCAGGGCGTCAAGCACATTTTCGGCTATCCCGGCGGCGCCGTGCTGCCGATCTACGACGCGCTGTTCGCCTCGGAAGATCTCATTCATGTCCTCGTGCGGCATGAGCAGGGTGCGGTGCATGCGGCCGAAGGCTATGCACGCTCGACCGGCAGGCCGGGCGTCGTACTGGTCACTTCGGGACCGGGAGCCACCAATGCGGTGACGGGCCTCACCGATGCGCTGATGGATTCGATTCCGCTCGTTGTGCTGA
The DNA here is from genome assembly GCA_050010235.1 of Rhizomicrobium sp. Lineage (GTDB taxonomy): Bacteria > Pseudomonadota > Alphaproteobacteria > Micropepsales > Micropepsaceae > Rhizomicrobium. The sequence continues at coordinate 1,836 of JBEKLK010000406.1, read as the reverse complement.
CGGGGCAGGTCGCGACGCGCCTCATCGGCACCGATGCATTCCAGGAATGCGACACGGTCGGCATCACGCGCCCCTGCACCAAGCACAATTGGCTGGTGAAGGATGTGAACGATCTGGCGCGCGTGCTGCACGAGGCGTTCCAGATCGCCACCACGGGCCGGCCCGGTCCCGTCGTGGTCGACATCCCCAAGGACGTGCAGTTCAAGCGCGGCACATACATCGCGCCCGAATCCGTGCGCCACAAAACCTATCGGCCCAAGACCGAGCCCGATCTGGGCGCGATCGTAAAGGCGGTCGAGCTGATGGCACAGGCGAAGCGCCCGCTGTTCTATACGGGCGGCGGCATCGTCAATTCCGGGCCGGAAGCGAGCCGGTTGTTGTGCGAGCTGGTGAAGCTCACCGGTTTTCCCATCACCTCCACCCTGATGGGGCTGGGCGCGTTCCCGGCGTCCGATCCGCAATGGCTGGGGCTTGTCGGCATGCATGGGCCCTACGAAGCCAATCTCGCGATGCACGATTGCGATCTGATGATCTGCCTGGGCGCGCGCTTCGACGATCGTGTGACGGGGCGCATCGACGGTTTCTCCCCCGGCTCGACAAAAATCCATCTCGATATCGATCCGTCGCAGATCAACAAGAATGTGCGCGTCGACCTGCCCATCGTGGCCGACGCGACCAAGGCGCTGAAGGAGATGCTGCATTTCTGGAAGACGCAGCGGCGCAAAGTCGATGCGCCGGCGCTCGCCCAATGGTGGAAGCAGATCGAAACCTGGCGCCAGAAGAATTCGCTCGCCTATAAGCCGTCTTCCGAGATCATCAAGCCGCAATACGCCATCGACCGGCTTTACGCGGCGACCCGCGGGCGCGACGTCTACATCACCACCGAAGTGGGCCAGCATCAGATGTGGGCGGCCCAGCGCTTCAAATTCGAGCAGCCCAACCGCTGGATGACGTCGGGCGGCCTCGGAACGATGGGATACGGCTTGCCGGCCTCCATCGGCGTGCAGATCGCCCATCCGGATTCGCTCGTGATCGACATCGCGGGCGAAGCGAGCGTGCAGATGACGATGCAGGAGATGTCGACCGCCGTGCAATACGATCTGCCGGTCAAGATCTTCATCCTCAACAACCAGTATATGGGGATGGTGCGCCAGTGGCAGCAATTGCTGCATGGCGGGCGCTATTCGCATTCCTATTCCGAGGCGTTGCCCGATTTCGTCAAGCTCGCGGACGCGTTCGGCTGCGTCGGCCTGCGTGCGGACAAGCCCGCCGAGCTCGACGCGAAGATCATGGAAATGATCGACGTGAAGAAGCCCGTGCTGTTCGATTGCCGGGTCGATCCCACGGAAAATTGTTATCCCATGATCCCGTCCGGCGGCGCGCATCACGAAATGCTGCTCTCCGACGCGCAGGAAAACGAAGTGAGCGACGAAGGAAAGATGCTGGTGTGATGAGCGCTGCCGCCAAACTTCCGCCCAAACCCGCCATCGAGCGTCACACCATCGCCGTGCTCGTCGACAACGAGGCGGGTGTGCTCGCGCGCGTGATCGGACTGTTCTCGGGGCGCGGTTACAATATCGAGAGCCTGACGGTCGCCGAAGTCGATCATGCCGCCCATACCAGCCGCGTCACCATCGTCACCTCCGGTACGCCGGAAGTGATCGAGCAGATCGAAGCGCAGCTGGGCCGCCTCGTGCCCGTCCATCGCGTGGTCAACTGGACGACCAGCAAGCCCGGCATCGAGCGCGAAATGGCGCTTGTGAAGGTGGTCGGCACCGGCGAGAAGCGGGTGGAGGCGCTGCGTCTCTCGGACGCGTTCCGTGCCCGCGTGATCGA
>JBEKLK010000405.1:0-2823 GCA_050010235.1 Rhizomicrobium sp. | reverse complement strand
CGACGCCATATTGCCCGGCGTGACCCGGCGCGTGGCGCTGCAGGCGGCAGCCGAAGCTCAGATAGCCGTCGTGGAGCGGCGCTTCACGCCGGCAGAGGCCGCGGGCGCGCGCGAGGCGTTTCTGTCCGCGGCAACGGCCGGAATCCTGCCCATCGTCGCCATCGACGGCAAAGCCGTGGGGGACGGCAAACCGGGACCGGTGACCCGTAGGATCCAGGCGCTCTATCTGGCCGCTGCGGCAAAAAAGGCTCAACCGGGGAAACCGCTCTAAGGCCATTCGCAGGCGCAGCAAATCACCTTATGCTGCAAGTGCTTCGGCGAGGGGCCTGAGCATTGGCGCAAGAACAAATGGGAACACCCATGAGCGAAAAACAACAAAACCTCCAGGACACGTTTCTCAACGCCGTTCGCAAAAGCAAATCCGCCGTGACGATTTTTCTCGTCAACGGCGTGAAGCTTCAGGGAAATATCACTTGGTTCGACAATTTTTGCGTCCTCCTGCGCCGGGACGGACAAGCCCAACTGGTCTACAAGCACGCGATCTCGACAGTGATGCCGCTGGGTCCGATCCAGCTGCAGGAAATCGAGCCAGCGACCGCGGAAAACGCCTGAGCACACGTTCGAAAAAAACGGACGTGCACGCGCGCACGGCCTTTGCCATTCACGTGGAGCCCAAGCGCCGCGACGCGGACGAGCGTTTCGATCGCGATGCGGAGGCGCGGCTTGCCGAATGCGTCGGGCTGACGGCCGCAATTGGCCTGCAGGTCATTTCTCAACTGATCGTGCCGCTCGCACGGCCCGTTCCCGCCACGCTCATCGGCAGTGGCAAGGTGGAAGAGATCGCCGCCAATGCGCGCGGTCTCGAGCCCGAAGTGATCGTCGTCAACGCGAATCTGAGTCCGGTCCAGCAGCGCAATCTGGAAAAGGCGTGGAACGCGAAAGTGCTGGATCGCACCGCGCTCATTCTCGAAATCTTCGGGGAGCGCGCGCAGACGCGGGAAGGCCGTTTGCAGGTCGAGCTTGCCCATCTCAGCTATCAACGCAGCCGGCTGGTCAAGAGCTGGACCCATCTTGAGCGCCAGCGGGGCGGCTTCGGCTTCCTGGGCGGCCCGGGCGAAACGCAGATCGAAACCGACCGCCGGCTGATCGGCGAAAGGCTCGCGAAAATCCGCAAGGAACTCGAAGAGGTCAAACGCACGCGCGGGCTGCATCGCCAGGCGCGCAGACGCGTGCCTTATCCGATCGTGGCGCTGGTGGGCTACACCAATGCCGGCAAGTCGACGCTGTTCAACACGCTGACGAAATCCGGCGTGCTGGCGAAGGATTTGCTGTTCGCGACACTCGATCCCACCATGCGGGCGCTGAGGCTGCCCGGCGGGCGCAACGTGATCCTGTCCGATACGGTCGGCTTCATCGCGGATCTGCCGGTCGAACTGGTGGCCGCGTTCCGCGCCACGCTGGAAGAGGTGCTGGAGGCCGACGTCATCGCCCATGTGCGCGATGCGGCCCATGGCGAGACGGATGCCCAGAAAGCCGACGTGCTCAAGGTCCTTGCCGAGCTCGGCATCGATCCGGATGGCGACCGGCCGATCCTCGAATTGCTCAACAAGATCGATCTCGTCGCGCCGCAGATCCGCAAGGGCATGCTGGCGCAGAACAGGCGTCCGGATGGACAAGTCGCGATCTCGGCGTTGAGCGGCGACGGCATTCCCGATCTTCTGGCGCGACTGGAAAGGATTCTGGGGCAGGGGCAAGTGACCCTCGAGCTCAAGCTCGATCGATCCGACGGGGCAGGCCTCGCCTGGGCTTATGCGCATGGCCGCGTGCTCAAACGTAGCGACCGCCAGGATGGACTTCGCGTCACCGTGGCGGTCGATCCGGCCGCGCTTGAGAACTTCCAGAACCATTACGCCGGGAAAATCATGGCCGAACAGACGGGCAAGCGCGCGGGTTGAAGTTTTGGCACGCGCCCGACCCGCTCCGCGTCCTCCGCGCCTCCGCGTGAACCTACTTCTCCTTCGCCTTCGCCGATTGCCAGATCGCTTCCATCTCGGCGAGAGTGGCCGCCTCGAGAGAAACGCCCCGAGCGCCAAGAGTCTCTTCGATCACCTTGAAACGACGGATGAATTTGGCATTGGCTGCTCGTAGCGCCGCTTCGGGATCGACCTTCAGGTGGCGCGCAAGATTGGCAACCGCGAACAGCAGATCGCCGACTTCCTCCTCGAGCTTCTCCGCCGAAGCGCCGGCCGCTTGCGCCTCGACGATCTCGTGCGCTTCTTCGGCAATCTTCTCGACCACCTTGGGGCCGGAATCCCAATCAAATCCGACAGTTGACGCGCGCTTTTGAAGTTTCTCCGCACGCAGCAGCGCGGGCAGGGCGTGGGGAATTTCGTCCAGCAACCCGCCCGGCCGTTCGGCCCGCTCGCGCCGCTTGTGTTCCTCCCAGGCAACCGTCTGCGCTTCCGCGTTGTCGATGCCGGATGCACCGCCGAAAACATGGGGGTGGCGGCGGGTCATCTTGTCCACGATGGCAGCGACAACATCGCCGAACGCGAACAGATCCCGCTCTTCCGCCATGCGCGCGTGGAACACGACCTGGAGCAGCAGGTCGCCCAGTTCGTCCTTCAGCGCCGGCCAATCCGCGTCCTCGATCGCGCCGGCGACCTCATAGGCTTCCTCGATCGTGTAGGGCGCGATGGTCGCAAAACTCTGCGCGATATCCCACGGGCAGCCGGATTTGGGATCCCGCAGCCGGCGCATGATGTCGAGCAGAGTGTCGATATCGGAGTTCGTTCTCATGCTCCGGTAAATACCGCGAATGGC
>JBEKLK010000404.1:0-2827 GCA_050010235.1 Rhizomicrobium sp. | reverse complement strand
CTGGGCGCGCTGGCGTGCCGACCAATATTCGCTGTGCCCCACGACGATCATCGCGCCATATCCGGCGAGAACATCCGGTTCCGCGTCGAGGTCGTAGTCCGTGAAATAGTCGAGCGCGATTCCTTCGGTCTCGGCCCAGGCCGCGAACACATGTTCCCATTTGTGCAGAAATCCGGCCGCACCGTCATAGGGCGACGGCCGATGCGCCCTGCCCCAGTCGCGGTCGCCTGCCCAGGAGCGTTCGCCGAAATCCCGCGGCCGGAGATTGACCAGTCGCGGAACGTCTTCCGGCGGCGCCACAATCAGCGGCGCAAAGGGACGCCGATTGCACAACACGCCGATGGCGCCTTCCATCGCGACGGCGAGCGGCATTTTGTGCGCCATCAGGGACGTCACGTCGCAATAGGCATTGGCCCCGCCCCACCAATTGTAAGCCTGATAGGTGTTGGTCGCGAGCACGAAGGCGGCCTTTGCACGCGGCCCGCTTTGGGGGGGCTTCACACAAACGAAATGATGCGCGACGACACCCGCGCGATCCGTCAATTGCAGATCGTAATATCCGGAGAGCCAATCCTTGCCGATGTCCAATGCGAGCGCAACGGGCCAATCGCAACCGTCGCGATCCGGATGCGGCGGAGTTTCGTGGTATGCTATCGCAATGTTTTCGATCCGCCGAACGACCTCTCGGCCGCGGCCCATCCGGGCGACTTCGAGTGTGCAAGGCCCATTCGCCGCGGACGCATGCAGGTCGACAGCATCGCCGGGATAACAACTGAGCGTATTGGTGTAGCAGCCCAATGTCATACGAGCTTCGCCTCTTGCTCAGTGTTTCAGTTTCTCGTCGATCAATTTCGCCATGCTGTCGAACGACTCCGAACCGGAGACGAGTTGTCCGTTCACGGAAACCGTCGGCGTCCCGTTTATGCCCACGGCGATACCGTCATTGTAGTCGGAGATGATCGCGGCGGCATATTGGTGCGCATGATCTCTCATGCGGGTCGTGACGCGCGCGACATCGATACCGGCAATGTGACGAGTGAGTTCCTGAATGCTTGCGAGATTTCCGAAGCCGCCATTCTCCCGGTCCTGCGCACCGAACATCGCGCGCGACCAATCGTAGAATCGGCCGGGATAAAGCTCCCATATTGCGCGCGCGAACAATGCTGCGGTCGCGGAATCCGGGCCGAGAAACTGAAAATCCCGGAACACGATCCTGAGCTTGCCCGGCCGCACATAGGAGTCGTTGAGGCGCGGAAGGGTTTGTCGCCAGAAGAGCTTGCAATAGGGACATTGGTAATCGAACCAGACAACCAAAGTCGCTTTGGCTGCCGGCGAACCGATCTGCGGGTCCGTCGAAACCGCGACCGGAGTTCCCGCCGGCGCTGCCGACGCGATTCCGGAAGAAGAAAGCACCGCGAACAGGATGCCGACGGCAATCGATCCGGCGAACATTCCTCGCCGGGCCACGATGCATTTGGATGAATTATTCGACATGAACGGGGCCCGATGAGATCGAGAACAGGACGCTAATCGATCTTAGGCAATGGCGGCGCGGGCTTCTACCGGGTGCGCGCGACTCTTTCGGGCGGCCAAAATGAACCAAGCGCCGGAACTTGCTGCATGAAATTCGCGAAGCGATTGCGCTGGGCCGGGAACCGCGCCCGTCATCGGCCGTTATCGGCCATGGAAGCAGATCGCAGATTTCTGCGGTTTCAGTTCGGTAGTTGCCGCGAGGCGTGCCAGGAACATTTACGAGGGGTTACATGAAAATCCGGACAATTGCCCTGGCGGGCGTTGCGGCGCTGGTTCTTGCAGGCCCCGCGCATGCGAGCGATGCAACGGGCTGGTATCTTAGCCTAGCCGGTGGCTGGGACGATTTGAATAATGTCGATCTGAAAACCGACACTGGCGGCCTCATCACCGATAACCGGTTGAATTCGGATAATTCCTATCTGGTGACGGGAGCGATCGGATACCGGTTTCAGGATCATTTCAGGCTGGAACTGGAGCCCGGTTATTCGCCGCACAACTTCAAGGACACGACAATCGGCGCCCTGACGTATGACGGTCATGATCGCATCGCGTCGGCCATGGCCAACATCGTATACGACATGCCGCTTTCCGACCGCTTCACGTTCAGCATCGGCGGCGGCGCCGGAGCAGGTCGGGACGATCTTTTCGCGCATAGCGGCGCGACTGTTCTGGCCCAGGGAGACCAAACGGGCTTCATGTGGCAGGGCATCGCCGGCCTCAGCTATTCGCTCACGCGCAATCTCGATCTGACATTGGATTACCGTTATCGCTCGCTGATGCAGAACACCGACTATTCCACCACCTTGGCTGGAACGACGGTGAAGGGCGGCAATCCGAACGACCAGGCCGTGTTGCTGGGACTGCGTTGGTATATGGAGCCTGCGGCGCTTCCGCCGCCGCCCGCGCCGCCTCCGCCTCCACCACCCCCGCCGCCGGCTCCGCCGGCGCCGCCGCCGCCGGTCAAGACTTTCATCGTCTTCTTCGACTTCAACAAGTCGGACCTGACAGCCGAGGCGCTGGGCGTGGTGCAGGAAGCGGTGAAGGCAGCGCAGACGAGCGGCTTCGTGAAGGTGATGGTCACGGGTCACACCGACACCGTCGGCTCGGATAGCTACAACCAGGGCCTCTCGGTCCGTCGCGCAGAAGCCGTCAAGGACGAAATGACGCGCGAAGGCATGGACGGCTCAACAATCTCCATCGAAGGCAAGAGCTTCCACGATCCGCTCGTGCCGACGGGACCGGGCGTGCGCGAGCCGCAGAACCGGCGTGCCGTCATCGATCTGGGTGGCTGATC
>JBEKLK010000403.1:0-2837 GCA_050010235.1 Rhizomicrobium sp. | reverse complement strand
ATGGGAACTTAAATCCATTTATTCGTCCGTGTACGGAGTTTATGACGACGTGGCTGTGAGAAAGACCGAACCTGCTTTCCGTGTCCCCTTCAAATATTCTCGAAACTTCCCCCGCGACCTTTGCCCGATGCGAAGCGCGCGGCGCCGGCACGCGCTTCGCCGCTGGCGAGAGTCCTTGCGCCATGGGCGAATTCGTTCGCCAGTGCGGCGGACTTCGCCAACCCTGATTGTTCGTATACGGATGATCTGTCGCCTTTGAGGCAGATCTGCGGCATGCGCGCGATGTCGCGGGCGAGTTCTTCCGCCTTGGCGCGCGCCTCGCCTTTTTTCACTACGCGATTGGCGAGGCCCATCTCATAGGCTTCCGCCGCATTCACCGGCCGGCCCGTCAGGATCATGTCGAGCGCGCGGGATTGCCCGATCAGGCGCGGCAGCCGGATGGTGCCGCCGTCGATCAGGGGCACGCCCCAGCGCCGGCAGAAGACGCCGAACACGGCATCCTCCTCCGCGACACGCAGATCGCACCACAAGGCGAGCTCCAGCCCGCCCGCGACGGCGTGACCGGACACCGCAGCGATGACCGGCTTGGAAAGCTGCATGCGCGAGGGGCCCATCGGGCCGTCGCCTGCCAGAGGATCGGTGGCATCGCCCGTTTTGGGCGGGACCGTGCGATTGCCGCGGCCGTCGGCCACGCCTTTGAGGTCCGCGCCGGCGCAAAACGTGCCGCCTGCGCCCCAGAGCACGGCGACCAGCGCGCTTTCGTCATGCTCGAAGGCCGCAAACGCCGCTGCCAGCGCTTCGGCCGTCGGCCGGTCGACGGCGTTGCGCACGGCGGGACGGTCGAGAATCACCGTCATCACGGGCCCCGCGCGTTCGACACGCACCGTTGCCTTCTCAATTGCCATGGCTCGCCTCTCCCGACCCGGCTGCAAGCCCGGGTCAATTTGTTAAGTGGAGAGGCATTAAAGAGCATGGAATCGCCGGGTGAAACTGCCTATATGTCCCGCGCGATTCCGCCAAACCTCACCTGGGACGCTCCCCGTGACATCCAGCCTCAACAGTTTCAAATCCCGCCGGACGCTGACGGCGGGCGGCAAGACCTATGCCTATTTCAGTCTCCCGGCCGCAGAGAAGAACGGCCTCGCCGGCATTTCCCGATTGCCCTATTCGATGAAAGTGCTGCTGGAGAATCTCCTCCGCTACGAAGACGGCAAGACCGTCACCGCATCCGACATCAAGGCGATCGCAGGCTGGCTCGCCAAGAAAAGCTCCGACCGCGAAATCGCATTCCGTCCCGCGCGGGTTCTGATGCAGGACCTGACCGGCGTGCCCGCCGTCGTCGATCTCGCCGCCATGCGCGACGCGATGAAGGAGCTGGGCAGCAATCCGGAAAAAATCAATCCGCTGGCCGAAGTCGATCTCGTGATCGACCATTCGGTGATGGTGGACAATTTCGGCCACAAGGATTCGTTCAAGAAGAACGTCGTCATCGAATACCAGCGCAACAAGGAGCGTTACGGCTTCCTGCGCTGGGGCCAGCAGGCATTCGCGAATTTCCGCGTGGTGCCGCCGGGAACCGGCATTTGCCACCAGGTCAACCTGGAATATCTCGCCCAGACCGTGTGGACGCGGAAGATCAAGGACGAGAAGACGAAGAAGACGGTCGAATACGCATTTCCCGACTCGCTTGTCGGCACCGACAGCCACACCACGATGGTGAACGGCCTCTCCGTGCTGGGCTGGGGCGTCGGCGGCATCGAAGCGGAAGCCGCGATGCTGGGCCAGCCGATCTCCATGCTCATCCCCGAAGTGATCGGATTTCGCATGACGGGAAAATTGCGCGAAGGCGTCACCGCCACAGATCTCGTGCTCACCGTGACGCAGATGTTGCGCAAAAAAGGCGTGGTGGGGAAATTCGTCGAATTCTACGGGCCGGGTCTCGACGAAATGGCGCTGGAAGACCGCGCCACCGTCGCCAACATGGCGCCGGAATATGGCGCGACCTGCGGCTTCTTCCCGGTCGATGCCGCGACCATCGATTATCTCAAGACCTCCGGTCGCAAGGCCGATCGCGTCGCGCTGGTCTCGGCCTACGCAAAAGCCCAGGGTCTGTTCCGCAAGTCCGATTCCGCCGATCCGGTTTTCACGACGACGCTCACGCTCGATCTCAAGGACGTAGTGCCGTCCATGGCCGGACCGAAGCGCCCGGAGGGCCGTGTTGCCCTGCCGGCGGTGGCCGAAGGCTTCGCGGGCGCGCTCACCAGCGAATACAAGAAGACGACCGATGCCGCGACGCGCTATGCGGTCGAAAATCGCGATTTCGATCTCGGTCATGGCGATGTGGTGATCGCGGCCATCACCTCCTGCACCAACACCTCCAATCCGAGCGTTCTGATCGGCGCCGGACTGCTCGCCCGCAATGCCGCCGCCAGGGGATTGAAAGCCAAGCCCTGGGTGAAGACGTCGCTCGCGCCCGGCAGTCAGGTGGTCGCCGAATATCTTTCCAATTCCGGATTGCAGACCGATCTCGACAAAGTCGGCTTCAACCTCGTCGGTTTCGGCTGCACCACCTGCATCGGAAATTCGGGCCCGCTGCCGGAAGAGATTTCCAAGTCAATCAACGACAATGGCATCGTTGCCGCCGCGGTGCTGTCGGGCAACCGCAACTTCGAAGGCCGGGTCTCGCCGGACGTGCAGGCGAATTATCTCGCCTCGCCGCCGCTCGTTGTCGCTTATGCACTCGCTGGTACGGTCAAGAAGGACCTTGCGGTCGAGCCGATCGGCGAAGGCAAGGACGGCAAGCCGGTCTACCTGAAGGACATCTGGCCGACGACGAA
>JBEKLK010000402.1:0-2898 GCA_050010235.1 Rhizomicrobium sp. | reverse complement strand
ATCGTGCCGCTGTTGGCGATCGTCTCACCGCCATTGGACTCAATGCCGCCGCCGATCGTGCCGCTGTTGGTCAGCGTATCGTCCGGCGCGAGCAGGATCCCTCCGCTGATGGCGCCGCCGGTATTGTCCAGCGCGTCGCTCACCCCCAACGCCACACCGCCCCCGATCTTGCCGCCCAAATTCGAAAGCGAGTCGTCGCTGCTGGCCGAGAAATCGACTCCGCCCAGGATCGTGCCGGTGTTGACGAGCGCGATTGCGGACGGCGGCGTGCCCGCATTGCTCGCGTAAACGCCCATGTCGCCCTTGATGACGCCGCCATTCTCGATGTGGTCGTTGATGCCCGCGATGGCGAGCCCGGCGCCGCTCGCGCCGCCCAGCGAACCGGTATCTCCGATGGTGACGGTCGAGTTCGACCCCGCCATATACAGGCCATACAGATCACCGGCGATACCGCCGTCCACGGTCGCCGAGCTGGTGCCCGCCAGATACACGCCGGTATAGCCCGTAATCAGGCCCTGCGGTCCTTCCACCAGCGAAGTGCTGGTTCCGGCGGCGTAGATTCCGGCGTCGCTTCCCAGGACGTCGCCGTTCACCGTCAGAAAAGCGAACGTCCCGCCATTCGCGTAAATCCCGTAATCGTAAGTCGAATCGATGGTGCCGGTGTCGTTGACGTACGATTGACCGTCCTGCTCGAGCTGCAATTCGCCGTCGATGGTTCCGGTGTTCGTGATCGTCGTGATGGTGTTGCCGCCGCCCGCGGCGATGGCAACGTCCGGACCGCTGATGAGACCGTGATTTGTGATCGTGGCGCTGCTGGTGTCGGCCACGATCGCCGCAGCGCCCCCGCCGCTCACCGATCCCGTGGAACCGATCGTGACGGTGGCTGCGCCAGTGTCGTCAGTGGCGTCGGTCAGGTTCATGCCCACGGCATTTCCCTGCACGGCGCCGTCGATCAGGAACTGGGCGCCTTTGTTGTATCCCGTGAAATCGATCCCGTTTCCGTCGCCGAACACCAGCGCGCCGGCCTCGATCGTCACTGTTCCCGTCGGCTGGGCGTTCGTGGATACGATCCCCAGCGCGTCGCCGCTCGAATCGATGAAGCCGCCGGTGCCGGTGACGAGCAGACTGCCGCCGTCATAAACCTGTTCCGGTCCCTGCTCGATGGTCGTGATAACGGTCGTCGTCATGTGATGCTCCCGGTTCCTGCGCAGAGCCTGCGCCGTAATGCGCTCCGCGGAGCGCCTGCCCACGAACTGGGCCGGACGGGTCTCAAACGCAACTCAAACGTTCTCAAATTTTCTCAAAGCCGCGGAAAATGCGGCTTTCCGGACGGTTCGCGGTGGAGAATTGCGTGTTGTGACAGGCGGTCGGATTCCCGGTAGATTCGAGGGCAGGAGGAACCCATGGCACAGGACTTCGATCTCGTTATTCGCGGCGGGCATCTCGCCGACGGCAACGGCGGCCCGGTTGTCGAGGCAGATGTCGCCGTGCAGGGCGGCAGGATCGCAGCCGTGGGAAAGATCGTGGGCGGCGGGCGCGAAGAGATCGATGCGCGCGGCCTGATCGTCACGCCGGGCTTCGTCGACATCCACACCCATTACGACGGCCAGGCGACCTGGGATTCGCGCCTCGCGCCTTCGAGCTGGCACGGCGTGACGACAATCGTGATGGGCAATTGCGGCGTGGGCTTCGCACCCGTGCGCAACCAGGATCACAACCGCCTGATCGAATTGATGGAAGGCGTGGAAGATATTCCTGGCGCAGCCCTGCATGAAGGCCTCAACTGGTCCTGGGAATCCTTCGGCCAATATCTCGATGCGGTGGAACGCCGGCCGCACGACATCGACATCTGCGCCCAGCTTCCCCACGGCGCCTTGCGCGTCTATGTGATGGGCGAACGGGGCGCGCGGCTCGATCCCGCCACGCCGGACGACATTGCGCAAATGCGCCGGCTCGCGGCGGAAGCGATGCGCGCGGGCGCCATCGGATTTTCCACCTCCCGCACGCTCAATCACCGCACGGTGAAAGGCGATCCCACGCCGTCGCTCCGCGCGACGGAGGCCGAGCTTGTCGGCATCGCGCAAGGCCTCGCGGATGCGGGCACCGGCGTCATCGAACTGATTTCGGATTTCGACACGCCCGATCTTGAAAGTGAATTTTCGATGATCCGGCGCATCATCGAAACCTCGGGCCGGCCGCTCTCTCTATCCCTGGCGCAGGGCCATCGTTCTCCGGAAGGCTGGCGCGAGATCCTGGGCCGCATCGAAGGCGCCTCGCGCGACGGCCTGCCGATCCGCGCGCAGGTGGCGCCCCGTCCCATCGGGCTGCTGCTGGGATTGCAAGGCTCGCTCAATCCGTTTTCTGCGCAACCCTCCTTCATCGCGATCAAGGACAAGCCGCTGGCCGAAAAGCTCGCGATCCTGCGCGATCCCGCATTCCGCGCGAAGCTGTTGTCGGAAGCGCCGGCCCATCCCGAACTGGCGCGGCGCATGAGCGCGTTCGGATTCATGTTTCCGCTGGGCGCGGAGCCGGATTACGAGCCGCCGCGCGAGCGCTCGCTTGCGGCGCTGGCCGCAGCCCAGGGCCGCAAACCGGCCGAGCTCGCCTACGACATGCTGCTGGAAGACGAGGGCCGCAATTTCCTGTTCATGCCGTTCGCCAATTACGCCAACTACAATCTCGATGTCTGTGGCGAGATGATCGCCCATCCCGATTGCGTGATGGGGCTGGGCGACGGCGGCGCGCATGTGGGAATCATTTCCGATGCGAGCTATGCGACCTATCTGCTCACCCATTGGGGGCGGGACCGCGCGACGGGCCGCTTCGATCTCGGCTGGCTGGTGAAGCGCCAGACGTCGGACACCGCACGCGCCGTGGGCCTCGCCGACCGCGGCACGG
>JBEKLK010000401.1:0-2901 GCA_050010235.1 Rhizomicrobium sp. | reverse complement strand
AGGATCGCGTGGCCGGTCATGATCAGCCCGGCAGCGAGAAAGAGCACCTGCACGACCTTCTTGGTAATGGAATTCAGCGTGTAGCTCAGGATGCGCTGGAACGTCTTGCGGCCCTCCTTGACAGCGGCAACGATACCGACGAGACCGGGCTCGGTCAGCACCATGCCGGCAGCAGATTTCGCGACGTCCGTGGCGGTGGAGACCGCGATACCGATCTGCGCCTGGCGCAGCGCGGGCGCGTCGTTGGCGCCGTCGCCGCACATGCCGACGACATGGCCGGCCGCCTGGAATGCCTTGACGAGTTTGTATTTGCCCTCCGGAAGAACGCCTGCAAAAACGGCATAGGTGTCGGGATGCACGGCGACCGGGATCGGTCCGGGCGGGCAGGTGGCGCCGTCGAGACCCACCGCATGCGCCACGATGGCGGCCGTCGCCGGCGCATCGCCCGTCACCATCACGGTCCGCACACCCAACCCGCGCAGTTCTGTGACGAGTGCGGCGGAATCGGTCCGCGGCGGATCGCTGAGCGCGATGAGGCCCACGAGTTTCATTGCTGCAGGTGGGCCCGCCGCGACGGCCAGCACCCTGTACCCTTTGCCTTCCAAATCTTTCGCGATTTCCCCCGCGGCCGGCGAAGGCGGCACGAGGTCGGCAATGGTCGCGAATGCGCCCTTCACGATGCGCATTGTGCCGCCCGCAGCATCCGTTGCGGTCGCTTCCGACATTTTCTTTGCCGGATCGAACGGCACGAACTTGACGAGCCTCGGCGCATCGCCGACAGGCTTTCCAACGGCGGCAGCGCGAATGGCCGCATCGACCGGGTCCTGTCCGCCTTCTGCGCTTGCCAGCGCGCCGAATGCCAGAACATGCGGCAGGTCGAAGCCGGCCATGGGATGGATCGTCGTCACCGTCAATGCATTGCGCGTCAGCGTGCCCGTCTTGTCGGCGCATAACACGTCCATCGATGCCGCTTCGTCCACGGCCGTGAGGCGAGTGGGCAGAACATTCACTTTCGCCAATGCCCGTGCGCCGAGAGCAGATGCAAGAGTGAATGTGGCGGGGAGCGCGACCGGAATGGATGCCAGCACCGCCGTGAGCACGAGCGGAATGATTTCCGCCAGCTTCATATCGAGGACGTGCGCGTAGGCGATCAACAGCATGATGATCGCGCCGTTGAAAACGGCGAGATTACGCACCACGTGCAGCACGGCTTTCTGCTGGGAACTTACGACATGCGCGGTACGGACAAGTTCCGCGGTTCGGCCGAATTTGGTGCGAACTCCGGTTGCCGTGACCTGGGCCACCGCCTCGCCGCGCCGTACCAGGGCGCCGGCATAGGTCTGGACCCCGGCGCCGGCTTCGATGGGCACGGATTCGCCGGTGAGCATGGATTGATCGAGGAGAACCTCACCCGCGGTGATGTGCACATCAGCGGCAACTACGCCGCCCAACGAAAGTTTCACGATGTCGCCCGGCACCAGTTCGGCCGCGGGCACGGTTTTCCAGGCATTGTCGCGCCGGACGGATGCGTTGAGCGCGAGTCGCGATTTGAGGGCCGCCAAGGTCGCCTCGGCACGGCTCTCCTGGAACAATCCGAGCGCGGCATTGAACACGAGAAGCGCCGCGATGACCGCGGCCTCGACATCATCGCCAAGCGCGATCTCGAGCACAATTGCGGCTTCAAGCATCCACGGAATGGGCGCCCAAAACTTGCCCAGCGCGCTGCGCAACGGGTGCGCTGAAATGTCGGGCATGGCGTTCGGGCCGAACTTCTGGAGCCTGCGGCGCGCTTCGTCGCTGGTGAGGCCGATTTGAGCGGGGGCGCTGGCGATGCCTGGCGAAACAAGACGTGGCGCGGAGGTCGAGAGGGCCATGGCGTCGCCCCTTTCAGAGCAAGAGCAAGGAGCTCTCAATTCGGGCGGTGCCGCCGAAGATCACAATTGACCACCGCCCCTATCTGGCGGCCGGGTCTGGCGACGGGTTCGGCAGAACCCGATATCGCTCGATGCGTTATCCGGAATAGCACCCAGGCGCGGCAGATATTCCCGTCGCGCAAAGGGAAAACGCCCGAATGCCGCTAAAGGTCCGGATGGAAGCGGCCGTGTGGCGTTATTATTTGAAACTAACGCCGGCAAGGGCCGTTCCTACTGACACGCGTGGCTCGCGTATCGCGGCTATTCGCGCTTCGCCTCCAAAATCGCAGCCGATCCCGCCGTTTCACCAGTCAAGGAGGCTCGAATGACGACCGTCCCAACTGAAGCTCAGCACATTGCTGCGTCAGGAAAACAGCATGGAATTAACGGTGCAAACCGCAGAACGCTCGATGCCCTATCGCGCCATCCGGTGGCGCACAATCTCGGGTGGAGCGATGTGGTTTCATTGTTCGAAAAGCTCGGCACGGTCGAACACAAGGCCAATTCCGAATTCGAGTTTCTCGTCGGCACGGAACGGCATCTCATGCACAGGCCGCACACCAAGGACCTGACGGCGCAGGAAGTCGTCGACTTGCGCAAATTTCTGGCGCGCGCCGGAATGCCGGCCGAGCAGCAGGAATCGCCCGCCGGACCCGTTGCACCCGTTGCGCCGAGCCTCATGGTCGTGATGGATCATCACGGCGCGAAAATCTATCACGTCGACGTCGCGAGCGAGGACATCAGCGAGCATGTCATCAAGCCCTATGATCCGCACCACTTCCAGCATCATCTGACGCACAAGGACCAATCGCGCGAAGAAGGCCAGAGGACCGCGGAGGATCCCAGCTTTTACGAGCGGATCGCCCAGGCGCTGGCGGAAGCCGGGAAGATCGTCGTGATCGGCCACGGGACGGGCAAGAGCAATGCGGCGATGCACCTGATCGAATATCTCAAGGCGCATCACAGCGAGACGCACCGGCGCGTCGTC
>JBEKLK010000400.1:0-2919 GCA_050010235.1 Rhizomicrobium sp. | reverse complement strand
CGACGATGTAGTCCATATATCCGGCCCCCATGGTGCCGGGATAGCCCAGATAGTTGACCTGAATGGGGGCGGCCCGGCAGGCAAAGATGCCCGCGCGATTGTCCTGGGTGAAGCCTTTCAAATCGATGGCGATGTCCACCTCCAAAGATCGCGACAGCCCCGCCACATCTTCATCCGTCCGATCTCTCACGTCGACAAAGCGGTCGAATGCCCGCGTGACGCGCGCGCGCATCCCGTCGTTTCGGTCCGGCCCGAAGGAGAATGCGATTGTCTCGAATTTCGACCTGTCGTGCCTCTCGAAAAGTCCCGCCATCAGATGCATGGTGGCGTGGTCGTGAAAGTCGGCGGAAAAATAGCCCAGCCGGATTTTCCCGTGATCGGGATATCTGAGAATCGCCGGCAGGGGCGCGCCGCTCGGCGGCTGCGCAGCGACATATATTTCCGCGCCCCGTCTTTGAAGTTCCGGTGACCCGGAAATGGCCAACAATTGAAATGGGGCGCACGCTTTTTTGCCTTGCTCCAGCGCCGACAATATCTCTCCCGTTTCGCTTTCCAGATTGGCGAAATCGCAAAGCTGCAGCTTGGCGTAAAGCCGCGCATCCAGCACGAAGTCCATGCCCGGCTTGAGCGCAATGGCTTTGTCGTAGCTTTCAAGCGCCTCTTCCCAGCGTTGGAGATCCCTCAGCGTATTGGCCCGGTTGTTGTGGGCCTCCGCGAAGTCGGGCTTGAGCGAGATGGCGCGATCGTAATCGCGAAGGGCTTCGTCCAGCCGCTTCAGTGCCTTGAGCGCATTGCCGCGGTTGAAATAGGCTTCCGCATAGTCGGGTTCGAGGGCGATGGCGCGGTCGTAGCTCAGAACCGCTTCGGCCGGGCGCTTGAGATAACCCAATGCGTTGGCTTTGTTGTTATGGCCTTGCGCATAGTCTGGTTCGAGCTCGACGGCACGATCGAAGCTTTGAAGAGCATCCTCGAATCGTTGCAACGAACTCAGCGCCGCGCCGCGATTGGAGTGCACGCGCGCGATGTTGGGGTCTAGTCGGATGATGGCGTCGTAGAGTACGAGAGCGTCTATGAGACGTCCGCGATTGTGCTGTTCGACGGCTTTCCGGAACAGTGTTTCGATATCGTCGGAACCGTCCATTCAGGTGTGCGATCTGCCGATAATCTCTCGGCGAACGGAATGTAGGACATCGTCCCCGCTCGAAGGACAGCCAGTTGTTATACCCATCGTTTTGGCGGGTCAATTTATCGCGGATTGGCAGCATTCCGGCGGTCGGCGATGCTCTCCGCGGCGTTCGCGCAGCTGACGTGATTCGCGCGATTCGGTTCGCCGGATCGGCTCAGCGGCCCATTCGTTTTGCGATTTCTTCCAGCATGATCTCCGTGGCACCCCCGCCGATGGTGTGAACGCGCGCGTCGCGCGCCATTCGTTCGATCGTGCTTTCCCGCATAAATCCCAGAGCGCCGTGATATTGGAGGCAGGTCTGCATGACGTCGTTGACCAGTTCGCCGCAAAACGCTTTGACCATGGATACTTCCCTGACGCAGTCCCTGTGCGCGGCGTCGAGCCACGCTGCATGACGCACGAGCTGCTTGCCGGCCTCCACCTTCGCGGCAAGCATCGCAAGCTTTTGCCGGATCACCTGCTTGGTCCAAAGGGGTGCGCCGAAAGTCGTGCGCGTGCGCAGCCACTCAAGCGTCAGCTCGATCGCGGCGGAGGCCTCGCCCATCGCCTGCGCGCCCATCACGATCCGCTCGTTCTGGAAACTTTGAACGATGGCGTAGAATCCGCCGTTCTCCTGTCCCAGCAAATTCCACGCCGGAATCCGGCAATCGCTCAGGGCGATCTCGGCGGTATCGGATGACAGCCAGCCATGTTTCTCCAATGCCCGGCTGACGGAGAATCCCTCCGTCCCCTTTTCGACCGCAAACAGCGAGATGCCATGGGCGCCTTGCGCATGCGGGTCCGTCTTGGCCGCCACAAAATAAAGATTCGCGTGGACACCGTTGGTGATGTAGAGCTTGGAGCCGTTGAGAACATAGGTATCGCCCTCTCTTCGCGCCGTCGTTCGTATCGCTGCGACGTCGGAGCCGGCGCCGGGCTCGGTCACCGCGATGGCGCAGATCGCGGAGCCGTCGACGACGCGCCGCCCCCAGCGCTCGAGCTGTTCCTGGTTGCCCGCGCGCAGCAGATGAGGCGATGCCATATCCGTATGGACGAGGACGGTGATCGCAGCACCTCCGAATGTGGAGCGACCGAGTTCTTCCGCGAGCACGACGCTGGCGAGCGTATCCAGTCCGCTGCCGCCATAGGATTGCGGCCACCGGATTCCCAGAAAGCCGAGATCGCCCATGCGGCGCAGCACGCTGCGAGGGACGAAGCCCGCTTTTTCCCAGGCGAGTCCGTTCGGCTTGATCTCCTCTTTGACGAACCGTTCGATCTGCCTGCGCAGCAGATCATGCTCCTGAGTGAAGTAGACGGATTCGGGTGACGCAGCGGACAGTCCAGAACTATTCATGGCAGTCGCCTCCGATCGCCGGGCGGATCAGAACAATGCGCCGACATGGGCGGTGTTCAGGGAAGGAGCACCACCCATGCATCGGTAACCCAGTGGACGAAGATGTTGGCCCAGAGATCGCGGCGCCATTGGTAGAGCAGCGTCAGGACCAACCCTGCGATGCTGACGAATACGAGCGGTGCCAAACCCCAGTAGGCCAGATGGGCAAGCGTGAAAACCACCACGGAAACCGCGCCGGCCAGTACGCGGCTTCCCGTCAATTCTTCGACGCGTTCGATCATGTATCCGCGGAACACGATCTCTTCGCCCACGCCTCCCCGCGTGACCAACAATACCCTGTACCAAAGGGGCGTGTTCGAGATTGCCAGTGAAGCGTTATTGCCGGCGGCAGTCGACATGT
>JBEKLK010000399.1:0-2923 GCA_050010235.1 Rhizomicrobium sp. | reverse complement strand
GACGGCGAGAACGGCCACGTCGCGGCGATCTTCGGCGAGAAATCCGGCGGCGGCAACCGCCTCCGGCGCCAACACACCCTGATAGGCTATGACGATTTCGCAATTGGGACCCGGAGGGCGCAGCCAATAGCCACCGTCGATGATCTGCTGCGCCAGCGGCGCGTCGATGGTGCGTTTGGGTTGTTCGAGAGGCCGCGTCGATAGACGCAAATAGACCGAGCCGCCGGTTTCATCGCGCAGCCAGCTCTGTTCTTTGTCTTTGTCGTGCCCGTCTCCCCGCTGGATGTAGTCGAAGGCCCAGCGAAGAATGATCGCGAGTTCATCGACGAAGGCGGGCTCGAAGGAGGCGAGCCCGTCCTGTGCCATGCCGATCAGCGGCGTTGCGATCGATTGATGCGCGCCGCCTTCAGGAGCCAGGCTCACGCCGGACGGTGTGGCCACCAGAATGAACCGGGCATTCTGGTAGCAGGCATAGTTGAGCGCATCGAGGCCGCGCTCGATGAACGGATCGTAGAGCGTGCCGATGGGCAAAAGCCTTTCGCCGAACAGCGAATGCGAAAGGCCCAGCGCGGCCAGCAGCGTGAACAGATTGTTTTCCGCGATACCGAGCTCGATATGCTGGCCCTGCGGCGAGAGCGCCCAGCGATAAGTCGACGCGATCTTCTGTTCCTTGAAGCGATCTTCCGCTTCCGCGCGATCGAATACGCCGCGGCGATTGACCCAACCGCCCAGATTTGTGGAGACGGTGACGTCGGGCGAGGTGGTGACGATGCGGCGCGCGAAATCGCGCTCTTCGCGGCCGAGATCGAACAGGATGCGGCCGAAGCCTTCCTGCGTCGACATTTCCGGCGCGGTCGGCGCCACAAGCGCATCGGGAATTTCGAGTCGCGCGCCGTCGAAGCGCCTGCGGCCTTCGCGATTGAACGGAACGGCGCCCAGGAATTCGCGGAGTTCCGCCTCGCCATGTGCGAGACCTTCGAACAAATCCCATTCATGACCTTCGCGCACGCCCATCGCCTCGCGAAAGCCCGCCATCTGCTGGGGCGTCATCAGGCCGGAGTGATTGTCCTTGTGACCCGCAAGCGGCAATCCCATGCCTTTGATAGTATAGGCGATGAAGCAGGTCGGCCGCTCATGATCGATCGACAGGAACGTGTCGAGGATCAATTCGAGGTCGTGGCCGCCCAAATTGCACATCAGCGCCGAAAGTGCGTCGTCGTCGTAATCGTCGATCAATCGGCCCGTGGGCGAGTTGTGCCCGAAATCGGCATGCAGTTTCGCGCGCCACGCCTTGCCGCCCTGGAAGGTGAGCGCCGAATAAAGGTCGTTGGGAGTCCTGTCGATCCAGTCGCGCAACTCCGCGCCGCCGTCGCGCGCAAACGCCTTCTCCATCTTCCGCCCATATTTGAGCGTGACGACGTCCCAGCCCACGGCCCGGAACATTTCCTCGAAGCGCATCTTGAGCCCTTCGCGGATGACGCCATCGAGGCTCTGGCGGTTGTAGTCGATGATCCACCAGGTGTTGCGCAAGCCGTGCTTGTAACCTTCCAGCAGCGTTTCATAGATGTTGCCTTCGTCGAGTTCGGCATCGCCCACCAGCGCGATCATCCGGCCGGCTTTCGCCTCATCGCGCCAGCCTTTGGCGATCAGATAGTCCTGCGTGAGACTTGCAAACGCCGTCATCGCGACTCCGAGGCCCACGGAGCCCGTCGAGATATCCACGTCGTCGGTGTCCTTCGTGCGTGACGGATAGGATTGCGCGCCGCCAAAGGCACGGAACGCTTCGAGCTTTTCGCGCGTCTGGTTGCCCAGCAGATATTGGATGGCGTGGAACACGGGGCTCGCATGCGGTTTCACCGCGACGCGATCCTCCGGTTTCAGAACCCCGAAATAGAGTGCTGTCATGATCGAGACGAGCGACGCAGACGACGCCTGGTGCCCGCCGACCTTGATCGTATCTTCCTCGGTCCGCAGGTGATTCGCGTTGTGGATCGTCCAGGCGGACAGCCACAGGATCTTGCGTTCCAAATCTCGTAGAATGTCGCGCAAAACGCGGGTTTCCTGCCTTTGCCGGGCGCATAAAAAGCACGGCCGCCCCGAAATTCAAAAACAATTCGGGCGCCTCGGCCGCACGCTTGTTGCGTTTTGGCTCATGCGGTCGCTTTTGCCTCTCGCGAGGGACCGTGCCGGGCTATGGTCCCGCCCGCGACGCAAGGACGACCCCCCATGGCGGAAGCCGCTCAGACCCGTTCACACCCGTTCCGATCCGCGCTCGAATTGATCGGTCACACGCCGATGCTCGAACTTGCGCAATTCGACGCAGGGCATTGCCGCCTGTTCGCCAAGCTCGAGAACCAGAATCCGGGCGGCTCGATCAAGGACCGCATCGGTCTCTCCATGATCGAGGCGGCCGAGCGCGACGGCCGCTTGAAGCCGGGCGGAACGATCGTCGAGGCGACTGCCGGCAATACGGGGCTCGGACTCGCGCAGGTCGGCGTGCTCAAGGGCTACAAGATCCTGCTCATCGTGCCCGACAAGATGGCGCGGGAAAAGATCCAGCATCTGCGGGCGCTGGGTGCGGAGGTTCGCATCACGCGCTCGGACGTCGGCAAGGGGCACACCGACTATTATCAGGACATGGCGGCACGCTCACCGGCTTCGGGCGTTTCTTCAAACGTGTGTCCCCCAAGACGGAGATGGTGCTGGCCGATCCGTCAGGCTCGATCCTTGCGCCATTCTTGCGCACCGGAAAGATGATCGAGCCGGGATCGTGGACCATCGAAGGCATCGGCGAAGATTTCATTCCGCCCAATTGCGATCTGTCGCTTGTCGGCCGCGCCTACACCATTTCCGACAAGGAAAGCGTGGAGGCCGCGCGCGCGTTGCTGTCGAAGGAAGGAATCCTCGCGGGCTCGTCTTCGGG
>JBEKLK010000398.1:0-2945 GCA_050010235.1 Rhizomicrobium sp. | reverse complement strand
GGAAATCCCGGCACGACAACGGAGACCGTCCGCTGCAGCCCGAGTTCTTCCAGAGCGTCGTCAACCGGTCCGGTGAATTCCCCTTTCCGTGACGCAACAACATGATCGCAGGCTGCATATCGTTCCGGCGTGATGTCTGCGCCGGCAAGGAGCGGATGCCCGATCCGAGCTACGCCAACGAATCCGTCTCGAAACAAAGACTGCGTGCGAACCTCCGGCGCGAAGGCGCCCAGCACGCCGATTTCCAAATCAATCTGCCCTTCGCGAAGCGGGCGCGCATCCTTTTCGGGCTTGGGCGCGAAACGCAGGCGAACGCGCGGCGCAGCTTCAACGATGGCCGCGACCAGGGACGCGGACAACACTTCCACAAACCCCTCATTCGCGCGAATGGTGAAAGTCCGTTCGAGCGAAGCGATGTCCAGATGGCCGACGCGTGGGTGGAGGATCGTCAGCACGTCCCGGCTCAGCGCAGGAACGCGCTCGCGCAGCTCGGCAGCGTAGGGTGTGGGTACGAGCCCGCGCCCGGCGCGCACAAGCAGCGGATCGCCCGTTGCGGACCGGAGCCGCGCAAGGGTCCGACTCATGGCGGAAGAACTCAGGCCGAGGCGTCGCGCTGCCCCGGTCACGCTGCCTTCGGCGAGCAGCGCGTCCAGCGCAACAAGCAGGTTCAGGTCCACATCATCCATGGCCGAACCCTATTCCATTGGCCTTTTGTGACATAGCGTCCGATGCAACTATATTGTGCATCCTGTGCGCCTGTTGCAATCAATTCCGCGCTGCTATCTGCAACGCATGAGCACCCCATGGTCCCGTCTGTTTCGTGCCCGGCGAAGGAAGCGCCCAATGACCGACAAGCACCTGCTCCTCGTCGGCGCATCGCGCGGTCTTGGGCTCGCCATGGCCGCCGAGTTCCTGAAGAAGGGATGGAACGTCGTCGGCACGGTACGCGGCAGCGCCAGAACCAGGCTGCACGACCTGGCAGACGAATATGAGGGCCGCGTCGACATCGAGTCCCTCGACATCACCGAGCCGGATCGGATCGCAGCGCTGCACGCGCGTCTCTCCGGTCGCAGCTTCGATATTCTGTTCGTGAACGCGGGCACCGCCAACGCCGATGACGGCGCAATCGCCGATATATCGACGGAAGAGTACGCACGCGTGATGGTCACCAATGCGCTCGGCCCCATGCGCGTGATCGAAAGCCTGCAGAACCTTGTATCGCCGAAAGGCATGATCGGCATCATGTCGTCGGGACAGGGCAGCATCGGCAACAACACGAACGGACGCCACGACGTCTATCGCGGCACCAAAGCTGCCCTCAATATGCACATGCGAAGCTACGCCGCCCGCCATGCGGGAGAGCACCGCGCGTTGGTGTTGATGGCCCCGGGCTGGATCCGCACCGATTTGGGCGGTCCGAACGCACCCGTCGGCATGGAGGACGCCATCC
This sequence comes from Rhizomicrobium sp., assembly GCA_050010235.1. Classification (GTDB taxonomy): domain Bacteria; phylum Pseudomonadota; class Alphaproteobacteria; order Micropepsales; family Micropepsaceae; genus Rhizomicrobium. The sequence continues at coordinate 1,495 of JBEKLK010000398.1, read as the reverse complement.
CGCAGGTCGTCAAGGTGCTTCTCGCGCAGCAGGGCAAGCCCGGTCTGCAATACCTCGACCGTGACGGGCGCATCGTTCCGTGGTGAACGCACGTCCCACGCCCTTCGACTTCATCCAAAAGGCGACGCGCAAACACCGGCTGCGCCACTGGTGCTCGGCCTATGCATTCAAAGACGGCGCCGGACTGATCGACATTGCCAGGCGATATTCGCCTGCGCGAGTCATCGAGCTTGGTACGGCTCTCGGTTTCACCGCCTGCTGCCTCGCCTCGTCGGGAAAAGCTGTACGGGTCGATACGATAGAAGGTGACTCCCGGCATGCCGCACTGGCGCAATCCAATATTGAAGCAGCGAGCCTCGCGGAATGCATTACGGTGCATCCGGGCCGTTTTGACGAAGTTCTTCGGAGCCTGCTCGGCCGCTATGACCTGGCGTTTTTTGACGGCGGCTCGCCATCTATCCCAATCATCGAGCAGCTCCGCACGCTGCTGGATGACGATGGCATCCTGGTATGCGCCAACCTGCCTCGTGCCAGTGCCGGCCAGGCGCGAGACCTGAGGCGCGAATTCGACAATGCAGATCGGTGGCTGCGCATCGGTGCGATCGAAGACGGCGGCACTCTGATCCTCCGCAAACAAGGAAAGTAATTTGTCGGGGAGAGCCGGCCGCCGATCCACGCCAGGAAATACGGGGACGTGAAATCAATTGGCGAACTTTCCCACGGTCGTCGCGGGCGTGTGGCCGTTTCTCTTGTAATTGAGCGTCCTCGTAATTCCACATCCCTCGTCCGTGACCAGAACCGTCACGCGGCTGCAAGAAACGACGTGTGTCGAAGATTGCGCATGATAGATGAGCTTCACCGCTCACGCCTTGAAGGGATTGATCATTTCCTCTTCTTTTTTTGCCGGGTAGTATTTTTTCTTAAATGCAAGCTGATAGAAAAGCGTTCCATGAATTCCGTTTGCGTTCCTCTTAGGGACCATCCGTTTCCAAACCGGACTTAAAAGCTGGCCCACTCGCGCATCTCCAAGCCGCTCAACTACATCTTCGATGAACTCAATGTTTTGCCCGTGTGCAGGGAAAACTATCCCAAATTCCTCATCTGTAAATTGGAAGATCGAATAGGTGCAATTGTCCGCGCCGTCGATGATTTGGACGTTTTTCATTGTCCGGGCCTCATGTTCCCTCCATGACGCACGTTGGCGTAACCACCACCAGGCTTTTGCACATCCCAATGTGGACCGCCGTGCGCAGCGCCGCCTTGTCTCGTTGGCGCCCAAACATTTCCTTTATTGTCTTGCCAACCTGCGCCGCGTCCGTTCGGATTCAAAGAACGCACTTAGTCAGTGGTTGAATACAATATATAGGTTCCACGCTAGGCGGCGTGGACAAAATGATTGACGCCTGAATCGAGAGTTGATTCAAGACTGCGGATTCGAGAGGACGCAGTCGTGAGTCGCGGCGATCTGACAGAAGCAGAATGGCGGATTTTGAAG
>JBEKLK010000397.1:0-2954 GCA_050010235.1 Rhizomicrobium sp. | reverse complement strand
CGGCCGTCGGCGGGCAACCCGGCACATAGATGTCGACGGGTACGATACGGTCGCAACCGCGCACCACCGCATAGGAATAGTGGTAGTAGCCCCCGCCATTGGCGCAGGAGCCCATGGAGATCACATAGCGCGGCTCCGGCATCTGGTCGTAGACCTTGCGCAGCGCGGGTGCCATTTTGTTGGTCAACGTGCCGGCCACGATCATCACATCGGCCTGGCGGGGGCTTGCGCGCGGCGCGAATCCGAAGCGCTCGAGGTCGTAACGCGGCATGCTCGCTTGCATCATCTCGACGGCGCAGCAGGCAAGGCCGAACGTCATCCACATCAGCGAGCCGGTCCGGGCCCAGTTGATCAGCGCATCGGCGCTCGCAACCAGAAAGCCCTTGTCCTGCAGTTCGAGATTCATTTGGCGGAAATAGGGATCGTTGTCGGCGACCGGTCCGCCGCCTTCAACGCCTGCGCGTGCCCCCTCGCCAGCTGCGATCACTCCCATTCGAGCGCGCCCTTTTTCCACTCATAGATGAAACCCACCGTCAGGACGGCGAGAAAGGCCATCATTGACCAGAACGCGAAGACCCCAGTCTTTCCAAGCGTGATCGCCCAGGGAAACAGGAACGCGACTTCGAGATCGAAGATGATGAACAGGATCGACACGAGATAGTAGCGCACGTCGAACTTCATGCGCGCGTCCCCGAAGGCGTTGAAGCCGCACTCATAGGCGGACAGCTTTTCGGGGTCCGGCATGGACGGCGCGATCACGAACGGTACGACGAGAAAGACCGTGGCGATCAGCCCCGCGATCCCGATGAAAAGCAGGATCGGCAGATACGCAAACAGCAGCCCTTCCATGACTTATCCTCAGGGTCTCGGCTGCCTCGCAGGCTTGCCGCATTGCACAGCCGGACCGGGTTTATTTCGCGGGCGCAGTATAGGCAGCGCCGCCCCGCATGCAACGCGGGTTTAGCGGACGATTCGCCGCTTCTACAAAGGCTTTTTGAGTTACTTTCGGCCGTTCCCGTTGGCAGGGAATGGCGGGAGCGACGGGGCTCGAACCCGCGACCTTCGGCGTGACAGGCCGACACTCTAACCAACTGAGCTACGCCCCCGCGTACGGCCTTCGAAGGGGGCCAAGCGCGAAAGAGGGCCGATGTACGGCTCGCCCCCCACCCTGTCAAGCAGAAGCGGACTTTTCCGGGATTATTGCCCGCCAGGGCTACTGCCGTTGGGATTTCCGCCGCCCGGATGATGGCTGCGACCGCCGAACTGAGTGGTTGATGGGGAACCTGGATTTGCTGCGCCGGGAGTCAGTTCCTCGGGCGTGAGCTTGCCGTTGCCTTTTCTATCGAGTTGATCGAACAGCGAGCGAGCTGTTTCGGCATATTCCTCGAAGTCGACGCAGCCCGTGTGCTTGAAATCGATCAGCGGCGAATAGGTCGAGGCATCGATCTGCCAACGACGCTCATTCTCTGCACGTACCTCGTCTTCGTTAAGGCACCCATCGTGATTCAGGTCGATGCGATCGAAATCGGCCTTAAGGCCGGCCTCCATCGCGGCGCGGGTCACGACGCCGCTCTTGTCGGCATATTTGATCAGAATGGCCGAGGCCGGATGCCACTGTTCCTGCTGAGAGCGGTGTCTGGACTGGTAGTCCATGCCCGAGCACGCGGCCAGCCCAGTCACCAGCCCCGCAACGCACACCATCAACACGCCCTTACCCATGAGACGACTCCGCCAGTTCCGCCGGCTCCCCGTCAAGTGGGGGGCGGCTCCGTGACGACAACGCTGCGCAGTGAGACGCCATTGCGCCCGCAACGACGCACAATGCGCCGGCTGGTGGGCGGTGACGGGTTCGAACCGCCGACCCCTTCGGTGTAAACGAAGTGCTCTTCCAGCTGAGCTAACCGCCCCGTTGTCCGGTGCCGGATCATAGCAGGGCACCCGGGACAAGGCAGCTTGTCCCACCAAGCAAAAGACGCTGAAATTCTGCGTCTAGTTCAGCATGTCCTTGAGTTGCTTGCCGGCGCGAAACCGCGGTTGCTTGGACGGCTTAATGGTGATCTCTTCGCCGGTTTGGGGATTGCGACCTTTGCCGCCGGCGCGCTGCGCCACGACAAACACACCGAAGCCCGTCAATCGGACTTCGTCGCCTGCTTTCAGAGCATCGGCGATGACATCGAATACGCCGTCGACCGCTTTGGCTGCTTCTGTTTTTCCAAGACCCGTGCGGTCCGAAAGTTGTTGGATCAAATCATTCTTGTTCACAGGCGAGCTCCTTTGCGCGATTCGCTCTCAGGTCGGCAGACTTTAGGGCCACGGCCCTTTGGTCGCCAAGCCGAAAACCGTGGAAATCCGGGGATTCTTCAAAGAAAAAGGGCCCGAATCGGACACGACTCGGGCCCTTGAAGCTTAAAACGCCTTCAGTGCGTCACTATGGAGTCCGCATCGGCACCCACAATGGCGGCCGCCGGCGTCACGATTTCGGTTTCGTTCCACGTGATCGGCTCGGGCTGGCGGGAGAGCGCCACCTTGAGTACCTGCTCCACCGTGGCTACCGGCACGATCGTCAGAAGCGACTTCACGTTGTCCGGAATGTCCGCAAGATCCTTTTCGTTTTCCTGCGGAATAAGGACGGTCGTGAGACCCGCGCGCAATGCGGCCAGCAGCTTTTCCTTCAAGCCGCCGATCGGCAACACGCGGCCGCGCAAAGTGATCTCACCGGTCATGCACACGTCGCGTCGGACCGGAATGCCCGTCAGCACCGAGACGATCGAGGTCACCATCGCCACGCCGGCCGACGGGCCGTCTTTCGGCGTCGCGCCTTCCGGCACGTGGACGTGGATGTCCTTCTTGTCGAAGATCGTCGGCGGGATGCCGAAGGCGATACTGCGCGACTTAACGTAGCTTTCCGCCGCCTGGATCGACTCCTTCATCACGTCGCCGAGCTTGCCCGTCGC